>CAJURF010000036.1 GCA_910588825.1 uncultured Lachnospiraceae bacterium | reverse complement strand
GAGGTTCGAATCCTCTTAGCGACGCTGAAAACATCGCCGAAAACATTGATTTTTTCAAAGTTTTCGGCGTCTTTTGTCTTCTGAGACGAATCATGGAACCGCAGAAATTAAGGAAAGGTCACCCACATCCGCAGATTCCAGCCACCTGCTCCACCGGAAACTGTGTCTTCTGCGCAATTGCCTCCAGGCTCATGCCTGCCTCATAGAATCTTTTTATCACATAATCCATAGCCTCCCCCACTTCAATCACATGCCCGTCCGGGTCATAGATGCGGATTACCCGCTGTCCCCAATGGTGCTCCATCAAAGGATTCAGATATCTGACAGGCTCTGAATAAGCTTCCAGTTTTTCCATAAAGTCATCCAGATTGTTTTCCTCAAAATACAATTCCGCATCGCTGTCTCCGCAGACAGATGGTCTGCCGATCAGTGTCTCCCATATCTTCTTCTCCTGCAGCACCAGCCCTTCTGTCAGAATCATATTGCCGTCAAAGTCCGCTGTCATTTCCAGCCCAAACAGGTCATGGTAAAATTTTCTGGAGCGCTCTATATCTTCCACCACGATTAAAATATTTTTCAGCTTCATGCATTCCTCCCCATTTATTTGTCAAACACATCCACCCGGTGATAGGGCATCCCATAAGCGTTGAGTATCTGTTCCTCTCTTTTATGACAGGTAAAAACCAGAACCTGCTGTTTATGTTCAATCAGCCACTGAAGGGTTTCCATCAGACGCTGCTCATCGTACATGGCAAACACATCGTCCAGAACCACCGGAAGGGGCTCCTGGCTGCACAGCACATCCCCCACCGCCATACGCAGGGCAAAATGAACCTGTTCCATGGTTCCCCGGCTCAGCTGCTCCACCGGAATATACCTCTGCCTGGTGCTGATTCCCATCTGCAGGTCTTTGTCAACACTCACCTGATGATATTTTCCCTGGGTGAGTTCTGCCAGCACTTCAGAGGTTCTGTCACAGATCTGGCTTCCGATTTCATGCTGCAGACGCTGGCCGATAATACCTATCACCTCCATGGCCAGGTCAATACCCTCCATTTCTTCCTCCAGAGGAGTTTTCCCCGGCATCTCCTGGTCAGACAGCTTCATTTCCCGATTCAGTGTTTCCAGCTTTGCCTTCTTGTCATTCCATTCATCCTTCTGGTCATGAATGCTTCCCTTTATCCGCTCCATCTGTCTGGCCAGCATCTGCTGTTCTTCCTGACGATGTTCCTGGATGGACGCTGCCTGCTTCTTTAGCTTAGTGCAAAAAAAGAGGCTGACTCCCACTGCCAGCGCCCCTGCTGCCGCGGCAGCCATGCCAAACACCCCCGGAAGAAATACTGCCGCCGCTATTGCCCCCGCTGCTGCGGCCAGCTGAAAAACATCCAGCGCTCTGCGGCAGCGCACTTTTTTCTTCAGCCTTCTCTGTGAATCCGTATTTCCCTGTTCCTCCTGCTGCTGTACCAGCTGCTGCAGCTGGCTCTCCTTCATCTGAATCCTCTGGACAAGCGTCTGCACTTCCTGCCGGAGATACAGCATCTGATAAGAAGCTTCGTTTTTCTCAGCCTCGTCCTGGGCGCTTTTTAACTTTTGTTCTCCCTGCAGGACCTTTTTCTGGTCTTTTAATATCTGTATGGTTTTCTGCAGATTCAAATCGCTGTCCCCGGTCCCCTGATAATTTGCAATATAATTTTTCAGCTCCAGAGCCAGGTCCTGATCTGTGATTCCCTTTGTCTGCCCAATGGAAATGGTATTGTCATAGACAATCTCACTGATATTCCCTATCAGCATGGACAGATCTCCCCTCTTTACTGACAGCTTCTCCCCATCTGTCACACAGAAAAGTTCTGCCCGTACATTATCTTTCTGAAAAGTCCTGTCCAGATAAAATTCTTTGTCCCCGCTGGTAAAACGCATGGAACCCGCATAGTAATGGCTGTAATCCCACGGCTCATAGCGGCTGTACACGTCCCTGGCGGCCGCCCTGCCCCTTGACCGCCGGATGCCAAAGAGCATGCACCTCAAAAAGGTGTGAAGGGTGGTCTTGCCGCTTTCATTTGGTCCATAGATCAGATTCAGCCCTTTCTCAAAAGGTACTCTTACATCCTGAAGTTTTCCAAAATTTTTTACGTGTAGTTCTTCAATAATCACTGCGCCATCTACTCCCTGTCATCCCCTGGACTGCAGCAATGCCTGTACACCGTAATACAGTGCCTTTGTCTCCAGTGATGTCCTTTCTTCTGGAAAATAATCAATAAATTCTCCAATCAGCGTTCCCCTGTACTGCTCTCTCAGTTTATCGAAATCGTAATCCGGTTCTGTCAAGTCCCGCACTTCCAGAATATTTCCCAGACTTTCGATCCGTTTTAAGTAAAAGGTGGTGTCCCCATCCCTTCTTCCCACCAGCTCAATGTGATATAGATTGTCCATCCCCTGCTGATTCAGCCCTTCCTGGATGGTATCTTCCAGGGATAACTGTGTGGTATCCCTGTCCACCTCCACTTCCAGTGATATATACTGCCGTTTGGAACAGGGACAGAATGTAATCTGCACCTGGCCTTCCATATATTCTCCCAAAATATAGCCGTGGGGTCCTGTTTCCGTCCGGTCCAACGGTTCCAGCGAGCCAGAATAGGCAATGGCGTTGGTCCGGATAATCTGAGGTTTATGTATATGTCCCAGGGCTATATAGTCAAATCCTGCCCGCTCCATCTGCTTGATATTCATGGGAATATGGCGGGCATCCCCTCCGTGGGCCAGAAGGATATGGCAGGCATCCTTTTTCAGCGGACGCAGCTTATCATAGTATGGCTTCATAATTTCCTGAGAATAATAACTCAAACCATACACATAGGTATTCAGCTCTTTCAGATACACTGCGTCACAGGTTTCCCCAAACAGACATATTACATTTTCACACCACTGAAACGTTGTATAATAAGAATTGTCTTTCAGATAATCATGATTTCCCGCAATCAATACCACCTTTGTGTGGGGTATGGTGGAAAACAGATAGTTCACATCCCGCACTTCTTTTCTAAGGGGCTGGCGATGGAACAAATCTCCGCAGATGAGGAGAAGCTGTATGTGTTTCTCCCGCACATCCTCAATGACCTTCTGAAAGGTCTCCCAAATCTCATTTTCCCTCCGCCCACACCAGGGATATCCCGCATCCGGAGCCGCCCCCAGATGTACATCTGCCAAATGGATAAAACGCATACTACCCTCCTGTCTAAGCTGACGTATCTGATTTTTACCAGCGCTGGAAACTGCTTTGAAAAAGCCATTCTCTTTTGCGTCTGGAAAATACTGAAAAGACGGGCCGCTGCCCACAACTGACAACTGCCCGCCTGTTCATTTACCCGGTTCAGGCAATATATTCCCTGTTCGCCAGGTCAACCTGCTGTACTGTCCCCGCTCTGCCCGTACTCTCTCTCAGATAAACACCTGTACTGCGGACCATGCCCTGCACAGTGTTCTCTTTGTCGTCTGTAAGGCTGAACTGACTGGCTGCGCTGGCCAGATAGATAGCACCCACATCTGCCTCTTTCAAGGTCTTGAGCACATCATTGCCGTCCTTGTCCTTGGACCAGATTAACAGTTTTGAATAAATCTCGTCATTCTCATCAATCCATCCGTTTCCGTCTTGATCATAAACTGCCAGATCTGCAAATCCATTCCCGGAACGGGTTCCAAAAAGCTCGCTGCCATCGTTGATCTTGCCGTCTCCGTTCTTATCAAGAGCCAGGAAACCGCTTCCTTCCCGGAGCATGGAAATCTGGTCCATACTGCCGTCCGCGTCAATGTCGAACTGGAAAGTCATCTCCCTAGTGCCCGCAGGCAGGTCATCCATATTAATCACCAGGGGATCCGTCATCACCACTTTACTGGTGGTTTCCATGCTCACCATACTGGCAAATTCCCGGCTCATATTGATGTTCACCCCAAAGGATATGCTTCTGCCGTCCTCTGTCTGCACATATCCTCCTGCCTGAACCTGAACCGCCTCTTTCTCCACTAGGGCAGAGGTGACCTTTTGTGTCTGGGTAAAGGTAATGGCGTTGTTCCTCCCCATAGAAATCCCAGGGTCTTTCTGGCTGGAATTTTGAATGTCGAACATCTGTGCCATGAGATTGTCTGATTTGCCGCTGGTACGGCTGCCCAGATAATCCTTCAGGGACATACTGGTGCCGCCGAAACCTGTCTTCAGCCAGTTCATCAGCTGGTCAAATACACTGGTGAAAACTTTGGTTTCCAGGCCTGCGAAACCGCCTGTTACCGTCCCTGCCGCATGGCCCTGTACAGACTTGAGAGAATAGGTCTTGCTCTCCGCTGACAAATTCATACTGTTCCCGTTTCCATCTGTAAACTGCAAGCCAAACCCATTCTCACGGGTCTCCGTGGACATGTAATTCACTGACGCAGATACCGCCCCGGTGGTATCATTTCTCCGGGTAGTCTCTGTCTGCACAGCTACCTTCTTATAATAGTCCCGTTGCGAACTCAGTGCAACACTCCCTGTTGCAATTTTCATAAGCGAACCTCCTTTTTCACTTGTTTGGATACAAGGGCATCCACTGCATGTTACAAAAATCAGACTGTCAATTATCTTTTGATAGACTGATTCTATAGTAAATATCGGCCGCTTTTTCGCAACTCTTAATGAAGATTTACCCTGACTTCTATTTCAAATGCTCCGGATTCAGGCTCTCCAGCTCCGGAACTACGAACCGTCCGTCTTTTCTAATCAGCACATCGTCAAAATAAATCTCCCCTCCACCGTACTCCGGGCGCTGAATCCACACCAGATCCCAGTGGATAGCTGATGTATTGCCATTGGAGGTTTCCTCATAACAGTTGCCCGGTGTAAAATGAATGGACCCTTGAATTTTCTCATCAAAAAGAATATCTTTCATAGGTTCCAGAATATACGGATTCACGCCGATGGCAAACTCCCCGATATACCGGGCTCCCTCATCGGTATCCAGCACCTGATTGATGCGCTGGGTATTATTAGCCACAGCCTCTATAATTTTTCCATCTTTGAAAGTAAAGGACACATTCTCAAAGGTAAATCCCTGATACACGGAAGGTGTATTATACGTAATGGTCCCGTTGACAGAATCTTTCACCGGCGCCGAATATACTTCCCCGTCAGGAATATTGCGCAGTCCGGAGCAGGGAACTGCCCCGATGCCTTTAATGGAAAATGAAATATCTGTTCCAGGCCCTGTCATACGCACCCGGTCGGTTCTGCTCATATAATCTACCAGCGGCTGCATGGCCCGGTCCATCTTGGCATAGTCCAGTGTGCACACATCAAAATAGAAATTTTCAAAAGCCTCCGTGCTGGTATTGGACAGCTGGGCCATGGCCCCATTGGGATAACGCAGAACCACCCATTTGGTCTTGGGCACCCTGATATTGTGGTGCACAGGGGTGGAGTAATACGTATCATACAACTTCATTTTATCCGAGGGAACATCGGCAAGCTCCGATACATTGTCACTGCCCCGCACAGCAATATAGGCATCCATCATTGACATCTCTTTGGCATCTACTTCTGCCATGGCCTCCATCTGCTCTTTTGTACAGGACAGCAGAACTTCCCTTTGCAGCTGAGGTTCTGTATAATGTACAAAAGGAACGCCTCCTGCTGAGTATACTTCCTTCACCAGCTGGCGGGCCAGATCTTTCGTTTCCCTGCCGATGTAATGAATATACACCTTTTCTCCTGGCTGTATACTGCAGGAATAATTAACCAATAGCTTTGCCAGTTTCACAATTCTGCTGTCCATACTTCACTAACTCCTTTCGTTTTCCCATCACTATTGTACATCCAATAATTCCATATAACTGTAAAAAATATTCCCGGCACTCTGGAACAACGCAGTGCTGTCATCCATAGCCATGTATTTCGTCTCCTGGTTGTCAGGGTTGTACACAATGGTATTATACTGATCATATCCCACGATCACATAGCTGCCCCCATCGCCTCTTGCCGCAATCACCGGGCGCTGGGAACTCACGTAATACAGCACCTGGTCCAGGGTGCATCCAGACAGATTCATGGCCTGTCCCGCTGATTTTAATTTCTTGGAAAATTTCCCAAAATCCAAGGTTCCTTTTAACACTGCCTCCGGGATATCGCCGGGACTCAGCTGAATCTTTGTCTTTTTATTGCCCCGCTCCCATACATACTGCTGGGCACGGTTTAAGACCACTCCCACTTTGGCATCCGCCTGCGCAACGGCCTGAGCAGGGTCTGTATACGTACTGTCCAGCTTTCCCCCTGCATAGACATAATAAATTTCCTCCACAGGTACGCTGGTATCCACTTTCAGAGATGTCTTTCCGTGGTTAACCTGATGCTTGGAGTACACCACCATAGGCGTACTGCCTTTGAATGTCTGTTCAATATCCAGATGAATGATAAACCCTCTGCGCTGGGTGTACGCCGTACTGACGGTGACCTGCTGTTCTTCCGCTTTCCGGTTATTCATAATATTATCCAGGCTGGCAGGCCCAAAACCATTTTCTTTTTTCTGTGCCAGCTGAATTTCCATGAGGGAATCATTCATCTTTACGTCAATAATATACTGTCCTGGCTGGGCGTATTCTTTTACCAGATTCCCATCAAAATCCTCAATCCTCAGCGATTCCATGGCAAACACCATTTTACCCGTGGTATCTGTCATTATATTTTCCGATTTTGCAATTCCATATACCAGGTCTTCATTTAAAAATCCCAGGGCTTTGATGCAGATGCCCTCACCGGAATTGATTTTTCTGGTCTTTCCTGTCTCAAAGTCAATGACCCATACAGCAGTACAATGGTAGGCATCAGAGCCTTCCATCCATGCCCCGCTGGCATTAGATGCCGATGAGACAAAATGCCCTGCTTTGATTCCATCTTGAATCACCTGATAACTGCGCCCGTCAATATCCACCTGGAATAAATTTCCGCCCATGAACAAGAACAGCTGATTCTGTTTATTTACATAAGACAGGTCGTCCAAATCCATTTTCAAAAATTCATAGGATTTGGTGCTGGGGATAAATACCTGCTCCTGGACCAGATTCTGGTCATTGCTGTATCGGTAAACACCTACACCCACTCTGCCCTCATGCTCTCCCCTGTTAAAATATCCATACACCACAAAGTCCATATCTCCGGATTCATCCATACGGACAATTTTCATATCATGAGAGCTGTTGCTGTCCCGCTCGTCCCCATTTTCCTGCTGGCGGAAACTGAATATCCTGGTGAATTTATTGGAGCTGCGGCTGTACGTCCACAGGTCCCCCTGCTGCACAAAAGCCACGATTTCCCCGTTTGCATTACTCATATACTGCACGTCTTTTGACGCTACACCGATGGAAATCCCCGTATTATCCACAGACGGCAGGTCGCCGTCAAAAATCTGCTGGGCATCTCTATGGAAATCCAACAGCCAGACGCCGTTTTCTGTATAACGCATCCGGTAAAATTCTGTCACATTGTAAAATTCCGCCTGGTTCTCCTCATTATACGCCGTAATCTCGTAGTCCATGGAAATACTCCCGGTAGTCTCATTGATATCCTCAATGACCGGGACGGCCTTCCGTGATATGGCAGGAGACAAATCTCCCCAGGTGACCATATCCAGAGAAGAATGGATATTCACAGAAGTAAAGCTGTTATCCGCTACAGACTCATCTGATTCCACATAGGCAGACAGCTCCTGGGTGGCTTCTTTATTCATACACTTCTCATAGAAATTCTGGACAAATCTCACATATTGCTCTGTGTTCAGCCTGGACCGCTGTATAATCCTGGTGTAGTAATAGATCTCTCCCGCTGAGGTGTCCAGTGTAATCTGAAGGGAATACTCCTGATTCATCCGCATCTCATCTGCCTTCAAATCCAATGTGGCTTTGAAATAGGAATCCTGGCTGGTCAGTCTGCGGGTGGAACTGTTCTCTATCACCTTGCTCCCATCAGAGGTTCGTATCTCATAAGATAAATTGTACAAATCACAGGAAAACGGGTTGATCACCAGGGTAATCTCCTTTGATGTATCCATGGGAGTCAGACTGTCCCTGGTGAAATCCACCTGCATTTTTTCCGCATAGCCAAACATACGATTGACATAAATCCCCCCGATTTCCACCATTACCTGGGGAAACGAAGCATTTTCCATCTCTGCCGTATCACTGGTCATCTCTCCGTTCATCAAAAGAGAGGTGCCTGCCACACCAGCAATAAAAACAAATAGCAAGACCACTATTTTAATCACAATTTTTCTCATGTACTATAATCACTCCTGTACAGCTTTAAGGCGTGTCTGATAAACACTCTGCTCCTATTGTAAATGTTTTACTGTAAAATCACAAGCCCTTTTCAGAAATACCTGTGCTGGCATCTTCTACACCGCCGCCTGTATATCTCATGAAACAGCAGCACCTGGGCCAGCTCATTTAATGATGCCGCCGAAACATCTGCATCTTCCACTTTGTCTGAAATCCGTCTGCCAATCCGGTTCAGGGTCAGACGGTCCGGATATTCATCATAAATGGGACTACCCGGGTAATCAAGGCGGTCACATTCCTCCTCAATCTTTTCCTGGAGACTGCGCACCGTCTCCGGATAATAAGATTTCATCAGCTGAAACTCTTTTTCCTGCTGAGCCTCCCCCTGGTACAGCAATGGCGTGGAATAGGCCATGTAAAAAGGAAAGTATCTATCATAATACATATTGTTATCCCCTTCCGACACAAGATTCATTATGCACATTATTACTATATGCACTTTCTGCCATTATGTCCCATCTGTCTGCCCAAAACATATCCCCCAGAAGATGAAAAAAGAAAAGGCTGTAGTTTAGCAGTTACAGCCCTTCCAAAACGTGTACCACTTTATGAAATTCCATAAAATGCGATGCTTTCACCAATATAGTTCCGCCTTTTTGGGCCAGACCGGGCAGAATTTCCATCAGCTCCTCCAGCCGCTTTAGATGGACCACTTCCATGTGGGGATTTTTCTCCCTGGCCGCCTCTGCCATATGGCGGGACAGCCCGCCCACACAGATACATAGATCCAGACCGCAGGCCCCTGCATAGGCTCCCACTTCCCGATGCATCTGCGCCTCATTGCTTCCCAGTTCTCCCATATCTCCCAGAATGGCCGTCTTTCTCCCCGGCGTATTCTTCAGCACCTCCAGAGATGCCTTCATAGATACCGGGTTGGCATTGTAACAATCATCAATAATAGCAGCAGTCCCGGTTTTCACCATGCGAAGCCTGCCGTCCACAGGTTCTAAGCTCTCGATCCCCCGCCGGATTTCATCCGCATTCAGACCATAGCATTTCCCCACAGCCACGGCCGCCAGGGCATTGTAAATCATATGCTCTCCGGGAATGGGAATCTGCACCCAAAAAGAGTCCTCACCTATATGAATCCGGCAGCGCATTCCCTCCAATCCATGATTCTCCAGCATATCTGCCCATACATCCGCTGAAGAACTCATGCCAAAAAATAGCGGCCTGCTCCCGTTTACCCGCTCCACCTCTGAGAGTTTGTCGTCATCCCCGTTCAGAACCGCTCTTCCCCCTGGCTTAATATAGGGAAAAACCTCTGTCTTAGCCCGGAACACTCCGTCTCTGGAACCCAGATATTCCAGATGGCAGGGTCCGATGTTGGTGATTACACAGGTATCCGGTCTGGCAATCTTTGCCAGCCTGGTCATCTCGCCAAACTGATTGATTCCCATCTCCAACACTGCCATCTCATGTTCCTGCCGCAGACCAAACACTGTCAGCGGAAGGCCCAGCTCATTGTTAAAATTCCCCTTTGTCTTTAATACACAAAATTTCTGAGACAATACCGATGCGATCACCTCTTTTGTGCTGGTCTTCCCCACACTTCCGGTAATTCCCACCACCGGAATCTGAAGCTGTTCCAGATAAAACTGTGCCATGTCCTTAACTGCCTGCAGAGAAGACTCCACTTGTATATACGGAAACGGACGCTGTCCCAGATCCCTCTCTGACATAACAGCCAGAGCACCTTTTGCGATTACATCTTCTATAAACACATGGCCGTCCACCCGTTCCCCTGGTATGGCCACAAACAATGCCCCTGGCTCTGTCTGGCGGCTGTCTGTGACAATGCTCTTAACTTCCTGTTCTCCCTGCTCCCAGCCGCCGCAGTACCTTCCCCTGCAGACCCTTGCAAGGTTATTCAAAGTCAGATTTTTCATAGCTGCCTCCCTACATGGACTTTTGACGCTCTAATTATCATCATATTTCTTCATAGAAACTTCTATGAGCTTCTCACACAATTTGGGGAAATCCACCCCTGTGGCCGCGGCCTCCTGGGGCAGCAGGCTGGTGGGTGTCATACCCGGCAGTGTGTTTGCCTCCAGACAGTATATCCGCCCGTCACCTCTCATCATGAAATCCAGACGGCTGTAAGCATCCAGCTTCAAGAGCTTATGCCCCTGTCTGGCATACTCTCTCATCTCGTCCGCTTTCTCCTGTGGAATCTCTGCCGGACATGTCTCCACGGCAGAACCGGGCTCATATTTATTCTTATAATCATAAAAGCCTTTCAGCGGAGCGATCTCAATCACCGGCAGCGCTTCCCCGTCAACCACGCCTACAGAAAATTCCCTGCCCAAAACATATTCTTCCACCACCACCTGGTCCTCCCAGGCAAAAGCATCCAAAAGGGCCTTTTCATATTCCCCCTGGTCATAGGCAATGGAAACCCCGATACTGGAACCGCCGCAGCAGGGCTTTACCACTACCGGAAAATCCAGCCCCAGTCCCTCCAGACTGTGGGAACCGCCCTTTTTATCAAACACAGCCCCTGCCGGTACAGGTACTCCCCCCTGTCGAAGGAGCTGTCTGGAAATACCTTTGTCCATAGCCATTGCGCTGCCCAGGGACCCTGTCCCCGTGTAGCGGATTCCGAAAAGGTCGAATGCTGCCTGTATCTTGCCGTCTTCCCCGTTGGAACCGTGAAGGGCCAGAAAAACTATATCTGCCTTTCTGCAGATATCCAATATATGTGGTCCAAAGAATTCTCTCCTGTTCCTGCAGACATCCTGGATCTTATCGTTCCACCCTTCTATATAGGAAACAGACCTGGAAAGCTGATAATCTGCCGCAAAAGGATTTTCCCAATCCTCTCTTTCCCATCCTGCAGCCACATCCGCGAGAATAGCCTGATGGCCCTTTTCCCGCAGTGCTTGACACACCTGCGTTCCTGTGACAATCGATACGGCACGCTCTGAACTGGTGCCTCCCGCCAAAACCACTATATTCATTTGCTGTCCCTCCCATGCCCGCTGTTCGAACCTCTCACGCTCTATTCATAAACAATAACAGGCATTCCAACTTCAATATTGTTATAAATCTTCTCCGCCATGTCATAAGGTGTGTTTACACAGCCGTGGGAACCGTCCGTCTTATAGATTTCCCCGCCAAACTCTGATCTCCATACTGCATCGTGAATCCCCACATGCTTATTAAACGGCATCCAATAGGTAACCGGTGTCTCATAATCCTCGCCTTTAAGCACAGAGGGAGACTTCTTCGCATCCAGCCCGTACACTCCTGTGGGTGTGGCATGTTTTTTCGCAGGCGTTCCCGTAACCACCGGCGTGTCCACCAGCAGCTGGCCGTTCAGGTAGAAACACATGCGCTGATGTGTCAGGTCCACCTCCACATAGGTATCTCCGATATCATTTTCCTCACGGTTATAACCCCGGTACAGATACTGGGGCTCTCTTGTCACAGTTTCTCCGGCATTGATATTGGCTGTCAGGGCCTTTACCTCCTCCTCTTCGTAGAGAACAAACCCATAATCTCCGCCTTTGACTTTAATGTTCCTGCCATCTGCAGTCCTGAAGTCCCGCTCACTGCCATAAGTATCATATTTTACCGCCAGCTGATGAACATACTCTTTGACTTTTGCCTCATCCAGATAGTAGTTGTTCTCCTCGTCCAGCGCAAGCCAGCTCCGTATCATTTCCGGGTCCACTACCTCCGTGCGGTCCTCAAAGTCATATGTAATCTTTGCACGTGCCAGCTGATTCAGCTGTTCAGCCTGTTTCACCAGGGTTTCGTCATCCTGGTAAACCTCGGGCAGTATATAACACTTTTTCTCCACCAGGTCTAAGACTTTCCGCCCGTTTTCCACTGCCTTTCTCACCTGAGACACCACTTTTTTCTGGTCCAGCTGATTGCCCTGTACTTCGGGTACAATCTTATACCCATCCTCTGTCTCATCAATATATGCGTCCACAGGCTTTTGCATGTCTTGAAAACAGTCCAGTTTTTTTACTGCCTTCTTCAATTTTTTATCACTATAAGCAGTTATGGTCTCAGCTGTGTACGTCTTAGGCTTGTTCACAGATAAAAGCCATCCCCAGAAATTCTGGCTGCCAATCAGGTCGTCTACACTGCTGTCTTCCACATATTCCAGGTCAATCTGGCTGGCTTTTATCTTCTCATGAACACCACCCAGCTCGTTGACAGTCAGCACATACTCCGCAACACCCTGGGCGAACTCCTGCCTGACCTGCTCCGCTGACTGATAGGAAACATCCCGGCCATTGAGGGAGGAATTGGGAAGAAAGTGACCGGAGAAAAAGTAAACACCCAATCCATAAATCCCCGCTGCCGCCAACACAAAAAACGAAATTATGCCAATCACGATTTTCTTCCCTGTTCCCATATCATATCACTCCCATCATTTGTTCTCTAATAATTTGTCTATGGTTACCAGTTTGACACTGAGCACAAATACCCGGCCTGCCAGCTGCAGCTCCTCTACAGAAGGATAGGTGGGCGCAATCCGGATGTTGCTGTCTTTGGGGTCCTTTTTATATGGAAAGGATGACCCGGCAGGAGTCAGTGTGAGCCCGGCCTCTTTGGCCTTGGCCACAATAGCCCTGGCACACCCATCCATTGCCTCGAAAGATATAAAATAACCGCCTCTGGGATAAGTCCAGGTGCCGATTCCCAGCCCTCCCAGCTCGCTCTCCAGAAGTTTCCACACAGCCTCAAATCTGGTAAGTGTCAGTTCTCCCTGCTTTTTCATGTGCTCCCGCACACCATCCATATCTCTCAGAAAACGCACATGGCGCAGCTGATTGACCTTATCATGGCCAATGGTCTGAATCTGCAGATGCCTGAGAAATTCTTTCCGGTTTGCCTCCGAAGACGCCGCCATACAGACACCCGCTCCGGGAAAAGTAACTTTAGACGTAGAAACAAATTCATAGACCATATCCGGATTGCCGGCCTCCTTACAAAGGGCCAGAATATCGGGAAGCCAGTCCTGGCGTTCCTTTTCCCCATACAAATGGTGTACGGCATAGGCATTATCCCAGTAAATCCTGAAATCCGCTGCCTTGGGCTTCATGGCAGCCAGCCGTCTCACTGTTTCTTCCGAATACGTATATCCCTGGGGATTGGAATACTTCGGCACACACCACATGCCTTTTACCGCCTCATCCCCTTCCACCAGTTTTTCCACCGTATCCATATCCGGTCCGTTTTCTGTCATTTCCACCGGAATCATCTCAATCCCGAAATATTCTGTAATACTGAAGTGACGGTCATATCCCGGCACTGGACAGAGAAATTTTACCCGGTCCAATCTGCACCACGGTGTGCTTCCCATCACTCCATGGGTCATAGAGCGGGACACTGTGTCAAACATAATATTTAAGCTGGCATTGCCATAAACAATCACATTCTCAGGGTCAGTTTCTACCATGTCCGCCAGGAGTTTTTTCATTTCCAGCAGTCCATCCATCTGCCCATAGTTCCTGGTATCTGTTCCCTGGCTTTTCATATCAGAACTGCTGTCCAGCACGTCCAGCATCCCCATAGATAATGCCAGCTGGTCTTCTCCCGGCTTTCCCCTGGACATATCCATGGATGTTCCACGGCTTTTGATGTCTTCAAATTCAGCAGTCAATTCCTCCTTCAGAGCCAGAAGCTCCTCTGTGTTCATCTGTCCATATGCTTTCATAATAACCTCCTCACAAAATCTGTGTCACATAATCTTTTTGATTATCACGCCTCATTTTGCTCTAATCATCTAATTTTAGTATGCTCTTTTATGCGTTGTCAAGACTTTGTTTGAATATGTGACAAAATTCTCCCTGTCACAAATCCGTTCCATATCTTGTAACCAACGGATTTCCTGTGATATAATCCTGATAAATAATTTTATAAAAGAAAGGAAGCAAGAAAAGCATGTGGACTGCAGACGGTTGGAAAGACTATCAGCTACTGGACACTTCTTCCGGTGAAAGACTGGAACGATGGGGGGATTACATCTTAATCCGCCCGGATCCTCAGGTGATCTGGAACACTCCCCGCACCCGAAAAGAATGGGAACAAAAAAACGGACATTACCACAGAAGCAGACAGGGGGGCGGACAATGGGAATTCTTTCACCTGCCCAAACAATGGTCCATTCAATATAAAGACCTGACATTTCATCTAAAACCCTTTCATTTTAAACACACCGGCCTTTTCCCTGAACAGGCTGTGAACTGGGACTGGTTTTCCGAAAAAATCCGGCATGCCGGACGAAAGATTAAAGTGCTGAACTTATTCGCTTATACAGGGGGGGCCACTTTATCTGCCGCCGCAGCCGGGGCCTCGGTCACACATGTAGACGCATCCAAAGGAATGGTCACCTGGGCAAAAGAAAACGCCGCGGCCTCCGGTTTGAAGGACGCGCCCATCCGCTGGCTGGTGGATGACTGTATCAAATTTGTAGAGCGTGAAATCCGGCGCGGCAATCAATACGATGCCATTATTATGGACCCGCCCTCCTACGGCCGTGGGCCAAAAGGAGAAATCTGGAAACTGGAAGACTCTGTTTTTTCTTTTATCACCCTATGTACCAGACTCCTTGGCCCCCGACCATTGTTTTTCCTTATTAACTCCTATACCACCGGACTGGCGCCTGCTGTACTCACATATATGCTGTCAACTGCGCTCAAAGACCGGGACGGGCACGTGACCTCTCAGGAGATCGGCCTGCCAGTTTCCTCATCCGGCCTCATCCTTCCATGCGGTGCCTCCGGACGCTGGGAAGCCTGACATACAGTTTCCTATAATATAAGCCGCTCCACCACAAAGACCACGCCGCAGGAGCAAAGGGATACCGTCAGCAGACTTTTTTCCATATAAGATAACAGCAGCGCCGTTCCAAACCCGCACACTGCTGACAAAACTGACCCTGTGGAATCCAGAATCGCCGGAAATGTCATGGCGGCCAGTGTGGCATAAGGGACATAATATAGGAATGATTTGATAAAAGGGCTGGTGATCTCTCTTTTTACCAAAACCAAAGGCAGTGCCCGGATCAAATATGTAACGCCAGCCATAACCAATATATAGATGTAAATATTATGTTCCATGTTCCCTGTCCTCCCCAGACGGTTCCTTCACCGGAAACAGCCATGCCGCTGTACCGGCAACTACCACAGTTACTATAATAATCACAAATCCGGCAGACACCCGTTTAAGCCCTGGCAGCACCTCGAACAGCGCACTCAGCACCATGGCCCCCGCCACGCAGGCCAAAATCACCTTGTCTGATTTTGCCTGAGGAATGATAATTGCCAAAAACATCCCGTAGATGGCAATTCCCAGCGCGTTTACCAGCGAAGCGGGCATCAGATTCCCCGCCACAGCGCCGCACAGGGTCCCCAGGACCCATCCCGGCGCCGCCACACTAATCAGCCCATAAATATATCCGGGTCCTACTTTATCCTTCTGACTGGCCGCTACCGCGAAAATCTCATCTGTGATACCATAGGAGATAAAAAACCGATGAAAGAAAGGCGCCTTTCTATCTATTTTCTGCGACAGCGAAAAAGACATGAGACAGTATCGCAGATTGATAATCAGCTGTGTCAATGCCATCTCGTAATAATCCGCTCCTGCCTGTATCAAAGATACCCCTGCCACCTGCCCGGCAGAGGTGAGATTGGTCAGTGACAGCCCAACTGCCTGAAGAACAGACAGCCCGCTGGTCACAGCCAGCATGCCAAACGCAAAGGAAACCGCAAAATATCCCAGGCAGATGGGCAGCCCGTCTTTCATTCCCCGCGTAATTATACGTGCATCGTTCTTTTTGTATATCATTTTTTTGCAACTTTCTCTGATCAGCTCACAACATTCCCCACAATAAGATATGAAAACACATACATGATGATGGTGGCCAATGCAATCCCCACCAGAATTGCCGCAGATGATTTCTTAATATCCACACCCAGCAAAGAGGCAATCAGCGCCCCTGTCCATGCACCGGTTCCAGGCAGAGGAATCCCCACGAAAGCCACCAGCCCCCAGAACTCATATTTTCTTATCTGATCGCTCCTGCCCATGGCCCTTTCCTCAAGTTTTACGATAAACGGCCGGAAAACTTTGATCTCCTTCATCCATTTGAAAATCTGCTTAATAAAAAGAAGAATAAACGGAATGGGAATAATATTCCCGATAATACAGACAGGAATTGCCTGAACCGGCGGAATTTTCAGCAGACTGGCCGCCAAAAGCCCCCCCCGCAGTTCCAGTATAGGCAGCATGGAGATCAAAAATACCACTGCCTGTTCTGAAATATAAGGGGAGAGATGCGTGGTAAACCATTGTACCAGTGATTCCATAAGACCTCCCTAATCCGCGTCTAAAAACTGTTTCAAAAAGTCAATCAGCGTCTCCATTTCTTCCCGGGTTCCCACTGTAATGCGAAGATATTCCCGAATCCTGTCCTGGTCAAAATGCCTTACATAAATATGCTTCTTTCGCAAAGCGTGAAACAGTTTCAAGGCAGGACAGGATCTGTGTCTTGCAAATATAAAATTTGTACTGGAGTCTCTGAAGATAAATCCCAATGCCCTCAGTTCTCTCTGGACCCACTCCCTGGTTTCCACAATTTTACGCAGAGTTTCCTGGAAATATGTCTCATCCTTTAAAACTTCCGCGCCCAGGTAAATAGACGGCAGATTCAGGGTATAAGAATTAAATGAATATTTTACATCATTCAGATACCCAATCAGTCTGGGATTTCCCAGGGCATACCCAATTCTCATACCCGCCATGGAGCGGGACTTAGAATAGGTGCGTACGATTAACAAGTTATCATACTCCTTCAGCAGCGGCAGTGCAGACACAGCTCCAAAATCTACGTACGCCTCATCCACAATCACAACCACATCCCGATTGTGATCCATAATCTCCCTTATCTGCTCCAGTCCCATGGCACATCCTGTGGGGGCATTTGGGTTTGGAAAAATAATCCCCCCGTTCACCCCAAAATAATCGGACGGGACAATGGAAAAATCCTCTGCCAGCCTGGGCCTCTCATAAGGAATCTGAAACAAATCTGCCCAGACCGGATAAAAGGAATAGGTGATATCCGGAAACAGTATCGGCGCAGACGAATGAAAAAAAGTTAAAAACGCCATGGCAAGCACATCATCTGACCCCACCCCTGCAAACACCTGCTCCGGAAGCAGTCCGTGATAGGCGGCCAGTGCATCTGTCAGAACTTTTGCGGCAGGGTCCGGATAAAGCCGAAGCTGTCCCCAATCCATGTTCCTGCACAGTTCCAGAATCCTTGGAGAAGGCGGATATGGATTTTCATTGGTATTTAACTTGACCATCCCCTCCTCCCTGGGCTGTTCACCTGGTGTATATGGCTTGGCTTTTCTTATATTGTTCTCCCAATTTTTCAATTTTCTTCCTCTCCCGTGCTGTCCATCTTCTGTAGAAAAATATCCACTTTATCCCCTGACTTCAATTCCTGCTGGAACGAACTCTCCCTTCCATTGACCCGCAGCTGTACCACTCCATCAGGTTTTTCCATATCAATGTCCGAATATTCCAGCAGATCCATCAGAAAATATGGCGAGTTATCTGCTTTTTGTACTAAGAGCAGCGATTCCCCATTCAGCGTAAACTTATATACCTGGGATGGCTGCACCCGCTGCTGGTGTTTGGGTTTTTCTGCCTGAACCGGTTTCGGGGGCTCCTGCCTGGGCGGCTCTTTCGCCGCGGACACATAATCAGCATCACTTGAGGAAACAGTTTCTTCTTCCTGCTGCTTTTCCTCCTTCTGCCCGTCTTTTCCGGTGATCACCACATCTCCTGTCTTTAAGATTGTATCCAACGGAACCATCCTGCCATTGACAGAAGTTCTGCTCTCATATCCTGGTTCTACCACATCCGCCAATGCTACTTTCGCATCTTCCCCATCTAATGCAGGTACAAAATGAATCTGATCCCCTGCGTGTACCACATAAGAGACCTTTACATCCGCTCCGTTCACCTGCAGTTTTGATGGTTCCCCAGGAGTTCCATGATAAACTTTACGTTTACCGTCCAGCTGAATCACCGTGTTCCTTCCTGATCTGGCCAACAGATCCTGAGAACGGTATCCATTCATCATCAAAATGTCCAGCACAGTGAGACTGCCGCTTCTGAACAGCTTGGAACGCTTTCCGTTCAGCATTACATGACAGCTGTCATTGATCATATTCAATCCTGCTGATACAGCAATCCCCAGAGGTGTGGCATATTCCGGATTGTTCAAATCATACTCCTCTGAACACGCATTTGTAGAAAAATTATTTCCCGCAATTGCCACCCGGTTTTCATCCATTTCCAGGTATTTTGCCATACATTCCCTCATATCTGCCAGCTTGCTCCCGCCTCCTGCCAAAAATACCGCTGAGGGAGCCCCCCCATTCACTGCCAGTATCTTCTCCGCAATTTCTTTGCACAACGACTTAAACGCATCGCCGATACAGGAACGGACTTCCTCATTGGACACCGTATGCGGCAGTCCTAAAATATCCGTAAATTCAATTTCTTCCCTGGATTGAATATCCATTTTCATCTGCTCTGCTGTCTGGAAATCCACCAGATAATTCTTCATAAGAGCCTCTGTGATCTCATCCCCCGCAACAGTTGCCATTGTATATCCCACAATGCTTCCATCTTTGGAGATGGCAATATCAGATGTGCCTGCTCCAATATCAACCAGCGCCAGATTCAGCAGACGAATATTTACCGGAATCGCCGCATTGATGGCCGCAATAGGCTCCAGAGTAAGACTGGCAACTTCCAGGTCGATTTTAGCCATAGTGGTATACAGACTTTCCACCACCTCGCTGGGCAGAAATGTGGCGATTACATCCGCACTGACCCTGTTTCCCTGGTGGTCACGGAGATCAGAAATAGGGTAATTATCCAGCAGATACTGAATTACTGTATATCCCACCAGAAAAAACTGCTTTCCGGACTGATCCATTTCCTCTGCAAATGCTTCCTCCGCCTTTTCCAGAGCACCTGCCTCCAGCCGGCCGATAATCTCCTCATCCACATGCTGCGGCTTATCAAACTCCAGCTCACAAAATGCTTTCTGTGTTTTCAGCGCCCTCCCGGCCGCCGCCACACAGACTTTGGACAGCGTACACCCCAGCTTGCTCTCCAGCCGTTCTTTTACATGCCTTGCTACTTTTGCCACCTGCTCAATATCTTCTATCTGTCCATCAATCATTGCCCTGCGGGAGTGTTCTTCTTTCTCTATGGCAAGAACCTGCAGTTTCTCATCCCGGACAGCCCCCACCAGGCCAATGATACTTCTGGTCCCAATATCTAATGCGAAAATCAGGTCATTCTGCGCTCTAGCCGTCTGAATACTGGATCTTCCTTCGTTTATCTTCACGGCACATTTCCTCCATGTTTTCATTATTTTGCCGTAACCTCCACAGTTACATTTTCCCACACTTTGCACATTTCGCCTGATTTCCATTCTAACACAATCTTCTCGTTATGCCAAGTATTTGAACACACTCTAAAACAGCTCAGAGGACAACATGAAGGCTGTCATCTTTATTTTCTCTTTCTCACACTGAGCCTGGATATAATAATTGTCCAGCATATAATATTGAAAACTTTGTTGAACCGTATACAGTTCCATAGTTGGAAACTCCACCAGACACACTGCTTTTTCCTTTTGCCCGCCATGTTCTCCATGTATCTTAACTGCTTCTTTGACCTTGCCCAGACATTCCCAGCACAAAATTTCTGCCAGCTTTTTCCTGTCCAGAACATCTCCCTTGCAGGATGTATACTCCACAAGTGAAATTTTACTTTCCACAACATGTTCAATCTGAATGCTGTAACTTCCTCCCGCCCCTCTCTGATATGAGATCCTTCCGCATTGTTCATGTCCGTCTGCAGGAGCAAAAATCTGCACTACCCGCCAGTCATTCAGACACATAAGCCCAATGCCTTTGGAATTGCCATATATTGATTTCAGACCGTCCTTCTTTTCTCCGCATAACCCGCAATCCTTCTTATTACGCAGTATGTATGAAAAACTATCATTTCTTTCTGCGTATCCCTTCACGTAAAATAAAGAACATACCACAACCAAAATCACCAAATAAATCCCGTATTTTCTCATTTTTCCTCCCGCACTTTCCTGTTTCGCGCTTATCACACTCTCTAATTATGAAAATATGTGTCACAAACAGGGTGATTCCTCATTGTTTTTTATATTCTATTTACATAATACAACAATAAAGTTGTATTGTAAACTCTATCATTGTATTATAATTTTCCTCTTTATCACTCATAATAGAATTAAATGCACAGTTAGCGATAATTAATCACCGGCTATATAATAAAACAGGAGAATATCTATGGAACTGCATGAACGTCTCAAAAAACTGAGAACCGACCAAAAGCTCAGTGTCTATCGACTTTCACGAATCAGCGATGTATCGGAAAACCATATAAGAACCATTGAGAAAGGAGTCAGTCATCCTTCCGTAGAGACTCTGGAAAAACTGCTCGAACCGATGGGTATTACTATGTCAGAATTTTTCCGTGACGATGAGAGCATTACTTTTCCATCAGCCTATGAAAAGGAACTGCTTCAGGCAGTCCGTAAATTAGATGCACAGAAATCAGATGTTTTGCTTTTGCTGGCAAAATTACTTGGAAATGAATCTCTTTAGAAAAGACCTTTAGAATGGAGTACAATATAACCATCCCGTCAAAAAAACAACTCCGCCCCGCAGGATATTTCATTGATGTTCCCCATCAACATATATACCATATCCTGCGGCACGAATTTTAGTTCTCGTTTAAGAACCTTACCGTAAATTAATCATCAAACTCATCTTTGCGGGCCTGATTGAACAGAAATGCCTCTGCTGTCAGCTGAACGCCCAGTGCATATCCCTGGGTAAATGCTTCAGATATCTCAAAATGCAGTGCATCCTGCCTCTTGTTTACAATCATTTCCAGCTTTTCCCCATCCTCTGGCGATAACTTACTCATAAATTCCTCCAGTTCACGATGGCTTTCGTTTAAAAGCTGCCAATATTCCTTATCATCCGGTGCTACTGCTTCGCATGGAAAGGACTTTCCTGTAAACAAGTCCTTGATCGCGTGTGTTTTCAATATTTTTTCTCCTCTCTTAAATCGTGGCTACACATTGTCTGTACACTTCCAATCTCTCTACACATAAAAAAGCATGCTCCTCTCTACCCGGTACAAAAATGATACCGCTGTCATTTGCCAAAAACCTCTCTAAACTAATGCCCAGCAAAAGGCTCAGCGCATAAAAGTTATCCATAGAAGGCAGTGCCTGCCCATGAAACCAGCGGTATATAGACTGGCTGCAGGAAAAATTCATAAAATCCCTGATATCATTCACCGTGATACCTTTCTTTCTGCAGAACTTATATATATTTTTTCCTGTTTTCTGCACATTGATAACCGGGTAACGCATATCCTCACATCCTTTTTTTCATTATCCCACACATTTATCCCCTTGTCATTGAATTACAAATCACTTGACTAATCATTGAACTACATCAACCGCCTGTGGTATACTAATTTCATATCACCAAAAATTCAAATATCCAAGGGAGACTTATTATGTTTCGTATGTGGGGAAAAGAGTGGAAAAATAATCGTATCGTCCGTGATACAGTCATATGCAATGAGACGCGCAATACCAGGACACAGAAAGTTTTTCAGACCCTGGAGGATATCTGCTATGAATTTGACCTGCAGACACCCATATGGCTCAACGCTAACATTGAGGAATTCCAGCGGATCTCCAAGACCCGGGTTTATCAAGACAATTTCATTGAGAATATTGATTTTGAATATCTGGAAATCCAGCTCATTGAAGAATAAAATAACTGATGCACGACCCAATAAGATGAAAAGGCCTGTGTTTTCCTCCGCCTGAAAATGATCAGGCAGAGGAATCCCGCCTTTTATTTTTCCCTATAATCTCTTTAACAGCATCTCACGCTCTTTTTCAAATCCCGGTTTGCCCAGCAGAGCAAACATATTTTTCTTATAACTCTCCACTCCCGGCTGGTCAAAAGGATTCACTCCCAGCACATATCCGCTGACACCGCATGCAAACTCGAAGAAATAGAACAGCTGTCCCAGGTAAAATTCTGTCTGGGCCGGAATGTGTACCAGCATACAGGGTACCTGTCCGTCCTGATGTGCCAGAATCGTTCCATTCATGGCACTCTTATTAATAAAGTCCACATTTTTGCCAGCCAGATAGTTCAGTCCGTCCAGGTCAACGGGCTCTTCCTGCAGAATAATTTCATCCCTGGAGGTCTCCACATCCAGCACCGTTTCAAACATAATCCTGGAACCATCCTGTATAAACTGGCCCATGGAATGCAAATCTGTAGTCAGGTCTACAGAAGCCGGGAAAATGCCCTTTCCATCCTTTCCCTCACTTTCCCCATACAGCTGTTTCCACCACTCTGATATATAGTGAAGGCTGGGTTCATAGTTTGCCAGGATTTCCACGCTTTTTCCCTTACGGTGGAACAGATTCCTCACCGCTGCGTATTTCAAGGCATCGTTTTCTTCGAATTCATTTTCCAAAGCGGCTTTACGCCCTGCTGCGGCTCCTTCCATCAGCTGGTCAATGTCCGCGCCGCTTACCGCGATGGGGAGCAGCCCCACTGCCGTCAAGACTGAAAAACGCCCGCCCACATCATCCGGAACCACAAAAGTCTCGTAGCCTTCCTCCGTGGCCAGATTTTTTAAAGCGCCTCTCGCCTTGTCTGTCGTAGCATAAATCCTTTTTGCCGCTTCTTCCTTGCCATACTTTTTCTCAAGAATCCCTTTGAATACCCGGAAAGCAATGGCAGGCTCCGTTGTGGTGCCTGATTTGGAAATCATGTTGATGGAAAAGTCCCTGTCTCCCAGCACATCAATCAGTCCCTGAATATAAGAACTGCTGATACTATTTCCTACATAATAGATTTCCGGCGTTTTCCGCATATCGCCGCTGATTTGATTATAAAAGCCATGCCGCAGGAACTCAATGGCTGCCCTTGCTCCCAGATAGGAGCCGCCGATTCCAATTACCAATAGCACCTGAGAATCTTCCTGAATCTTTTGGGCCGCCTTTTTAATCCGTTCAAACTCTTCTTTATCATAATTTACCGGAAGGTCAACCCAGCCCAGGAAGTCATTGCCCAGCCCGCTGCCAGAGGCCAGTTTTTCTCTTGCCGCTGACACCAGTTCTTTCATGGCAGGTATCTCATTAGTGCCCAGGAACGGAACGGCTTTCTCATAATCAAATGTCACTTTATCACTCATGCATTCTCACTCCTTTTATCTTTCTGAAATTGTAAATGTTCTTTCATATTCCAGTTTAGCAAATAAACCCGTATTGTGCAAGATATTTTCCTGTCACCCCATGAATTCCCGGATGACTTCCCGCATAATTTCTTCTTCTTCAGGGGATAAAAGTTCACCAAACCGTCCTTTTCCGCCATCACTTTCTTTGATCCCGCCAGCCACATAATCCACCATAGCGTCTTCACGCTCTTGGCTCACAGCCGCCGCTGCCTGGATTTGCGCAATTTTATTTCCCTGTGCCTCCAGATAATCTATCATAGAAGACAGCATCCGCTCCTGTTTCCAGGTAAAATCCAGTGCCTGCCGTACCACCAGCAATACAATGGGAACAGCAGCCCCTGCCTGCAGATATTCAGAAGAAACCATACCTGTCCCCAGAACCTTTTCAGAAAGCACTATGGCCAGGCACAGCAGGAAAGTACTCACGAAAGAAGGCACCCATACCCAGCGGTTCATCTTTTGTGTGAGCTCATCCCGATTTTCCCAAAGTTTTATCCACTTTTCTTTTAAATCGGCCATACAACTGTCTTTACGCATTCTTCTTTTGTAAATCAAACACACGGCAGCCATTCCTAATATCCCCAGCACTCCCATGCCTGCCATTGCATACAGCAAGATATGCATATCCATAATTCTGTGTAACATATAACCCTCCTTCAGAACAAACTTATTAATGAACATTATATAGCAGGCTTGTACATTTTGAAATAAAAATCGTTCGACAAATTCGCTCTATAACCGCATAATTCTTTATTTTACTTTCTTACATTTTAATTTTCTTTCTTTTTCACCATGCATTCATTTAATACTTTAATGGCATATTGATACCCTTCCATAAAAGCTTCCTGTTGAATTCTGTCTATGATATCCAGAATGCCTTCTTCCCATGAACGCTTATCTCTTTCATCCAGAGCGGCAGCCTCCCATTCTCTCAGAAGCTGGTAAACTTTATTATTTTCCCTCATCATCTCCATCTCCTATCATTTGATGCCCACACTCAACAACAAAACCTCTGACAAAATAGGACTGGGTCTGACTAACCCTGCCGGCTGCCATGGTATTACTATTATATAATAACCTGAACTTTGTATTCCTTTTATCTTATCCCAAATAAAACAAGGAGACGTCTCCCAACGTCTCCTTGTTTTATTTGATTCCCTGCCAGACTATGGCCTCTGTCCGAGCCCGCCTTCCAAAGTAAGCGTCTCTCCTGTCATATACTTGAAATCCGGAGACGCAAGCTGGACACATACCCTTCCAATCTCATCCTCGGAGTCTCCGAAATGCCCTGCCGGCGGGGTATGCACATTTTTCTCAAAGGCATCCGGATAAGCATTCTGAAACTGCTCTAACTGCGCTGTCCAGGCCAGCGGGCAGATAATATTCACATTAATACCGTCTTTTGCCCACTCTGTCGCCGCCACACGGCTGAGGCCGCGGATGCCTTCTTTCGCGGCAGCGTAGGCACACTGTCCGAAATTGCCAAACAGCCCTGCGCCGGAGGCAAAATTAATCACGGAGCCTTTTGTCTCCTTCAAGTAAGGATAGCACGCCTTCATGTAGTAAAACGCGGCATACAATCCAGAATACATTGCCAGATTAAACTGATCCGTGGTATGCTCGGCAAGGGGAACCCCAGAAGCCGATGCCTGTGCATTATTGATCAGAACATCAATCCGTCCGAAAGCGTCTATGGTCTGTTCGATCACCTTCCCAACAACCTTTTCATTGTCCGCGCCTTCATTGACATCCGCCTGCATAATCAGAACTTTAATCCCATAAAGCTTTTCCAGCTCCTCTTTGGCATCTTCCAGCTTTTTCACATTACGCCCTGTGATCACAATATTCGCGCCTTCTTTCGCGTAGGCAGTCGCAATGCCGTAGCCGATGGAACCACATCTTCCGTTACTGAGCACAGCCCGTCCTGCGCCAGTGATAACCGCTGTCTTGCCTGTTAAAAATCCCATAGATAACAACCTCCTTGTTAGGAACTGCTGAAGAATTAATCTTAACAGTTTCTCAGATGTTTATTGATTTATCCTGATTTTAATTGTAAAGCAAATAAGACCAAATAGCAAGCAAAAGAGAACTTGTCATCATTCTAAAATTATTCTATAATAAGGAACTGTAAATAACTATAAACATAAACAATATCACATTCTGGAAAGAAGGGAATTTGGCAGAGATGAAAAACGTTAGAACACTGTCTATCATAGCACTCTGTTTTATCTGTATACTGGCATGTACCGGATGCCAGACGGACAAGACCAAAAAAACCGCTGCAGACACCTCAGACACACCCCCTCCCGCAGAAGATGAAAAGGACAAACAGGGGTCCGAAGATGATGAAAATGCCCATACCGCAGATCTCGTGACCATAGTGCCAGCCGATGATGAGGAAACTGCTGGCAAAGATATCCAGCCCGAGGCAGACAGGGAAACGGATACGGATACCGCTGCCCTGCCCTCTGGCGGGGACATTGATTCACAGATAGAAGAATATCTGGAGAAAATGTCTATCCAGGAAAAGGCAGCGCAGATGTTTATCATTCTGCCGGAAGCCGCTGTAAATACCGACATTGTCACAGAAGCCGGGGCCATGACGGAAGAGGCCATTCATAATATTCCTGTGGGCGGCTTCGTGTATATGGAACAGAATCTGCAGTCACCGGAACAAGTAAAGACCATGCTGGAAACTGTACAGGGATACAGCATGGACCGCCTGGGCCTGCCCCTGTTCACCTGTATTGATGAAGAGGGAGGAACCGTTGCCAGAATCAATGGAAATGCGAATTTTAATGTTCCGCCCATCGGCAGTATGGCAGAGGTGGGGGCCTCGGGCGATGTCAATCAGGCCTACCAGACTGGCCTTGATCTGGGCAGCTATCTGTCCGAACTGGGTTTTAATGTGAACTTCGCCCCCGTGGCAGACGTACTGTCCAATCCTTCCAATGAGGTGGTAAAAGACCGGGCTTTCAGCAGTGACCCGGATGTGACAGCTGAAATGTCTGCCGCGGTGCTGAAAGGTTTAAAGGAAAACGGGGTCTACGGGGCATTTAAGCACTTTCCTGGGCACGGCGCCACAGAAGGGGACACCCATGAAGGATATGCCTTCACCTCCAAGACACTGGACGATTTGCTGACCTGTGAACTGATACCTTTTGAAAGAGGCATTCAGGAAGAGACTGATTTCATTATGGCCGGACACATTTCTCTGCCAAATGTTATCGGAGACGACACACCTGCTTCCCTCTCCTACAAGATGCTGTCAGAAATCCTGCGGGATCAAATGGACTACAATGGAATTATCATAACAGATGCCATGAATATGGGCGCCATCTCACAGACGTACACCGCCTCAGACGCTGCCGTAAAAGCCATCCAGGCAGGGGTGGATATTATCCTGATGCCGGATGATTTTACAGCCGCTTACCAGGGGATTCTGGATGCCGTGGATAATCACATCATCCCGGAAGATAAAATTAATGATTCTGTGAGCAGAATATTAAAAGTCAAGTTAACCATGCTGGAAAAGTAAAAGGAGGACATATGGAACCAACCCAGATAACAGAAGAAGATGAAAACCAGTACACATGCACTTATGAATACAAGTGCCCCACAGATTCATCCAAATCCATACACACGGTAGTCTACAAAAAGGCCACCTGCACGCGAATCGACGATATTGTTCTGCATTTTCACTGCAGCAGAGATTCCAAATGCGTGAAATGCCAGCAGAATTATTTATAACCAAACGAAAGACGGGGCGTGATTCCCAGCCTGTCATCTTTTTGGGAATCACGCCCTATTTTATTTTCTCTTCTCAAAATGCTGGTAATCAATTGGATTCACCCAATCGCCGCCCCAGGTGAACCCACGCTCCAGAAAAAGCCTGCAGCACAGGTCGTCATGGTCGATAATATGCGGGTCATCCAGGCTGCGGTCAATGTACTTCTCGTCCCGATAATACTCGTCTGGGGTGCCGTCCTCGTTGTACCAGATATAGGGATTTTGCAGCGGGTTAATATCAATGGCCCGTCCAAAGGCATGGTTTGACAACTCCGCACTGGCCGTGGACTGGCGGTAATTAAACGCTGAAGTGTTATTCTGATCAATGGAAGCGCTGTCAGAAGTAATTCCATCCCCAGTCCAGTAATTATCTACCAGATACATGGACTGAATCTGATACTGGTGTTCAAACAATTCCTGAAATATTTCTAAAACATCCTCTTTCAGGGCGCTGTTCATAATCAGCTCCCCTACCTGAATCTCCCCATCAAAATTGTAATGAAGCATCTTAAAGTATGTCAGCTCATCCAGGCCTATGTCCGGATTCTGGTGATAAGATTTTTCATTTATCCTCTGATAGACAGGGTCTCCCTCCACAATCTCATAAGCGCTGAAATAACGGGAAATATCCTCCATATCCAATACATATGTCTCCAGAACATCCCCCGGATTGGAGTCATCCAGATTCTCCAGCAGCCGGGCATTGGGATGAGCAGTTTCAGCTGACTGATCTTCTTTCTGCTGTTTTCTCAGCTTTTTCAGCTGCTTTTCATATTTTTGCTCTTTCTGCTCCCACTGCTTTTTCTCTGCCTCATACCGGCTCTGCTGTTTCCACAGGGCAGCTGCCAAAACCACCCCCAGAAGAATCAGCAGAAGGCAGATGACAATAAGTATTATATTTCTTACATATCCTTCTTTTTTCTTCATCGTGCTCTTTCTTTCTATTCATACCACACTCCGATATCTGTAATCACTGTATCATTCCAGTCGGTTCCCTTATAGACATCATTGATGGTTATTTTTAAATCAGAGGTTTTCACCGCAGATGTGAACCGAATGCCGAACTGCTCCCATTTATCGGGAAATGACACTTTCCACGACTGTCCGTTCATGGATAATGTCAATGTGCGGGGCCGGTTGTTGCCATAATAATATTCTTTTGTTTTCCAGTTTCCCAGCTTAAAACTCATGGCACAGATGCGATATTCATCCTGGAACCGATAAGCCACATACTCATCAATCCCCGCCCCTTTCACTCCCTCCTGCCAGTTTGTCTGAATATTATTGTCAAACAAATATTCCGGCAGATTGCTTACGCCCTCCTGCTGTTTAATCACAGAAGAAGCTTCTGCTTCTGCCAGATCGTCTTTATTCATTCTCCAATATTTTTTCTTCAGCGTCTTCACCTCACTGGCTTTCATCTTCTCCACTTCTATGGCGCCGTCGTCCTTCTCCTTTTTCTGGCCGCTGTCTTTATCACCGGATGATTCTGACTTTGCCACTTTCTCTCCTTTACCGTCAGAGAGCTTCGGCACAATCAACACCAGGGATACCACGGTAAACAGGATGCAGATACCTGCCGCAATCAACACCACCGCAGTCAGACGTTTTAACTTATCTGACTCCGGCACGGGGGCATCCTGCCCGGATGTATGGACTGTCCCCGGCCCGGTGTGCAGCCCCCTGCTCATCTCTGTATCGAATTCCTCGTTCAGCACATACGTTTTATAGGGGTCGAACTCTGGCTGCCGGCTCTTTGAATCCCCGGCGGCGCCCAGCGCTGCCATAAGCTCTCCCATATCAGCCCATCGGTTCTCTGCAGATACGGCCAGCCCTTTCATCAGGGCATCTTCCTGGTCTGCGCGGATGCTCACGCCCAGTTCTGACGGCCGCCTCAAGGCATCTTTATGAAGTCTGTCCAGGGCATTTTCCGGTATCACTCCCGTAATACAGCTGTAAATGGACGCACACAGGCTGTAGACATCTGTCCAGGGCCCCTGCTTTCCTTTTTTCCGGTACTGTTCCTCCGGTGAGTAACCCTGTTTCAGAATCACAGACATTTCCATATCATGGTTGGCAAAATACCTGGCTGAACCGAAATCCATCAATTTCAGAGTCCCGTTTTTCTGATACATAATATTATCAGGGCTGATATCCCTGTGAATCATCCCTGCCTGGTGGAATTTCTCCAGGGAACGCATCACTGGAATCATCAGGGAAATACACTCTGAGGCTTCCATTTTTCCCCTCCCACGTACATAGTGGCTCAATGTCTCCCCTTCCAGGTACTCCATCACAATATACGCAGTGTCGTTCTCTTCAAAGTAATCCCGGACCCTTACTATGCCTGGCTCTTCCGGAAATTTCGCAATGCTCCGGGCTTCCTGGAGGAAACGGATCTTTCCCTTTTCAAAAAAATCCCCGCTGTCAGCTGTGGTGACTGTAACTGCATTGGAATGGTCATTGTTGCGATTTACATATCCGCAGGGATAATACTCCTTGATGGCAATCCGGATATCCAGATTGCGGTCTCTGCCAATATAAGTAATGCCAAATCCGCCCTCGCCGATAAAATTTCCAATCACATACTTTCCATTTAATAAAGTTCCAGGCGTCAGGTGATGTGCCGCCGCCTGGGTCTCTAAGGGTCTTCCGCAATGCTGGCAGAATGCCCCCTCGTCAGTCTCATTCATACATGTATAACAATACATAATTCTCTTCACTGCCTCTTTTCCATACCTTTTTGATACCTTTATGAATCCCGGTTTTTGATTTTCAGGCTTAATATGCTCACCACAGCGCAGAAAACTGTGATTCCCAGGCACCACCCCCACGAAACGGCCAGATTCGACACTTCATGGTCATAACAGCTCTCCGTCTCCAGCCTGACAACATCCGGAAAAGCCTCGCTGATCTGCAGGGGAAATTCACTGCTGTTTAAGTCCGCAATACTGCCGAATGCAGACATGCCCCATTTGCTGTATGTAATATATGCAATATTCTCACTCCATCCACTCAGGTCAAACAAAACCCCGCTCATAATCAGCTGCAGAATCAGCACAAAGGGCATGATTGTCATGGCTGTGGTGGGATTGCCGGATATGGAAGAAATCATAATTCCAAGAACCGCAGAGCCAAATGTCAGAAGAAACATGGTGACAAAATACTCCACGTAAGCACTGGTCACAATGCCATCTGAATTAAAATCAATAAACCCCACACAGATGGCGAATATCACCATGCTCTGCACCAGACACAGGACAAACTGCCATCTGATATTCGCCATAATATAAGAAGATATCCGAGTCCCCTGTCTGTATTCAGACCGGATAATCTCGTGTTCCTTACAGATGCTCTGAATGGAATTGAAAATGCCGATCCAGATGCAGGCGGACGCAATGGTGAAAAAACCGGACTTGGTGCTCTCATATGTGGTAAACATATTTTCCCCCACCACCGCCGCCACAATCAGCGCGATAATCGCCGCAAAGACAACGAATTTCCACGCCTTTTCCCGAAAGGATATTCTGGCGATTTTCTTAAAATACACATTTGTCTGTGTAAAATAGGATGTATGGTTCATCAGACAGCACCTCCCCTCAGAGCCGCAAACTTGGAGATATAATAATCCCCCCGCCCTCTCCCGCCTTCATAATCCGGGTTGATTTCCAGCATAATATCCTGCAGTTTCTCCACATGAAAGAACTCAAGAGCCTCCTTCACATCCCCGAAGTACGCCAGATGCCCGGATTTATCCCTGGAACTTTTCGCCAGCACCAGCACTTTTGTAAACAGGATCTCTCGGGTTTTCATGTCAATGGCATCATCCGGCTCATGGGAGATCACCATGACGATTTTCCCGTTTAGGGAAATCTCTTTTAAAATCTCCATCTGCTGGATTCTGGATGCCGCGTCCAGCCCTGAATCCGGCTCGTCGCACACGAATACCTGCTGAAACCCGATCAGCTGGGCTGCCACGGACACTTTCTTCTTCTGTCCGCCGCTCAAGTTTTTAATCAGGCTGTTTTTCAGGGAATCTACCCCGACTCTGTTGATGATTTCCTCCACCCGCTGCTTTTTATCACTTTTTGAGAAATACTTCCTGTCCAGCTTAATATCCGCAACGTCCATCAATGTGGCCCAGACAGTATCTCCTGTTCGCAGTGTAAGAAACTGCGGCACCAGACCGATTCTGGACTTCATGCTCTTGAAATTGGCGTACAGATTCTGCCCGTCAAGAATCACCTTGCCGTCGGTCTTCCCGCCATCGCCAAGGATTGCTTTTACCAGGGTTGTCTTGCCAGCCCCTGAACCGCCCAGTATCAGAACAAAATCACCCCTGTCAACATCAAAGCGGATATCCCGCAGCAGGGTCTTCTTTCCAAAATTAACCGTCTTCTGCTCTATATTCACAGATAAATACCCGCTCTGGCTGTGGGAATTGTTATAGATCAACAGGCTTCCAATGATGATAAATGTGGTATTTCCAATCTTTATCACATCGTGGTCATAAATATTCGTCCGCCCCTTGATCTCATATCCATTGACACCGATCCCGTTCTGGCTCTTTTTGTCATACAGCACAACGCCTTTGTTAGTCTGGCGGATTTCCGCATGTTCTCTGGAAGCCATCAAATCATTGATCCGAATCCGGTTTGTCTCTCCCCTTCCGATGGTAATGGGCTGGCTGAAATCCATCTGAAAGTAATTCCAATTTTCATCAGAGGCAAAGCTGCGGCTGAATATCATCAATACAGCCTCCGGATGGGGATTGTTCAATGTCCTCCTGTCCACCCGGATAATATCTCCGTCTGACAGCTTCACCCCTGTCCCGTTCCCAGGCGCATCCTTTCCCAGCAGCATGCCATTAACATAGGAACCATTGGCGCTGTTGTGATCCACATAAGAATAGGAATCATCCTGCATGTTATAGACAAATTCTCCGTGGTCCCGCCCTGTAATCTGCGATTCCACCCGGATGTCACAGTCAGATTCCGGATAATTCCTGCCGAATGTCATATTACCTTTCATGGTAATCTGTTTCGGCGTCTGGTCCCTGTCCAGAATCAAAATCGACGCCGGACGCACAGCCGCCGGGCTGAAATATTGTGTTTTTTGTATCTCCATGTCAGCAATATCCTTTTTACTTTTTGTATAATTTTCCTTTACTTGTACCTTTCATTGCACCATTTCTGCGTATATCCTCTAAACAAATCATTCTTTTTCCATTGCCCTTAATTCTTCCATGGTTTTTGTTATGCCTTTTCCCTGCGCAATATCAGCATAACCTCTGTCCAACATGGCCAGATATTCTGCATTTCTCTTTAATTTTGCCATTTCATTATACTCTTTTTCAGATATAATCACAACATTTTCATTTCTCGGTCTTGATACGACAAGCGTTTCCCCGCCTATTACTTTATTGCACCATTCCTTAAAGTTTTCACGTACATCCATGCTCTTTACTACTAACATAGTATCACCTCATAATTTCGTATGGTTTTTCGTACTTTTATTATATTATGGTTATTATACGTCTGTCAAATTGTTTTTTCTTTTCCGGCATTACATTTAAAAAGCAGCTTTTCAAGTTGGAACCTTTTCATAAATTTTGTGGCAAAATCAGAAACTCTGTTTCCATCATCGGTTGTCTGTGGTATACTTGACATGGCATA
>CAJURF010000035.1 GCA_910588825.1 uncultured Lachnospiraceae bacterium | reverse complement strand
CTTTCGACCAGCCCAATCAGTGATACCACTGGCTTATTTATATGTTAATACTAACGGAAATATACCTCATTGTCAATGATGTTCAGAAAAAATTTATAAATAACTTAGGCAAAAAACTCAGATATACCGTTAAAGTCTCAAAACCAAAGACCAATGTCACTTCAATCAGTCCAAAAACATCTGATGGAAAGCCGTTTATCTCAGACGTAAACAGAATTAAAACCACGTTCAAATTGTCCAGCACGTCTAAAAACGTAGTGGCACAGATTGTAGATGAGAGCGGCAATATCTGCTATACAAAAGAATTTAAACGTTATGCAAAAAATGCCTCTGTTTCTTTTTCATGGAATGGCAAAGACACATCCGGACAGAATTTACCGTCCGCACGATACCGTGCACGGATAACAGTGGGCAAAACTGTCCGCAATGGCAAGTATTTTACCTTATATTCCGGAAACGCAAATGCAGAGATTGAAACGATAACCAATGACAACGAAGAATTGATATCAGCAGTGCAGAAAACCTGCGTTTTTACACTTGAGTTTTAAAAGAGCCCACGGCTGGAAACTTCCCCAGCCATGGGCTCTGCTTACTGTCTTACGCTTTCATGATGTTCAATTCTACAAGATTAATAGATATTTCTGCTACTCCCCAAACATTCACCCATAAATCCTCAAAAGATAAGCAATCCGCACCAGCCAGCTGCCAAAAGGAAATGCCTGCAGCTGTTCCTCCGGGACTCTGGCAAATACAATATACAGAACAATATATACCGCTGCAGCCACAGGCACAGACACTGCCAGCCCCAGCAGGTTGGATGGTATCAGCGTATAGAGCCCATTAAATAAAAGCCAGGCGGTCAATGCCATGGGTGCTGACGCCATCAGGGGAATCAGATAGGCTTCCACCCATTTATTTTTATATCCCAGGAATTTTTTCATGGATATGTCATTCAGCACACAGATAATCACCGAATAGACAATAATCGCCAAAACCACAGCCAAAATTCCCAGCCCTGTAGTCAAAAGCATCACCACCAGGGAGGTCACATCCACCACCAGTGCAATGGCGGCGTTTCGCATGGGAAGGTTGGGCATCCCGATTCCCTGGAGCACACCATTTGAAATATTCGACAATCCGTTTAAAATCACCGTGACAGCTCCCACGCTCAGCAAAAGCCCCGCTGTACCAATGGTATCCGGAAAAAGAATCCGTACAATGGGCTGGGACAAGACGGCCATCCCCACGGCGGCGGGAATGGAAATAAACATGGAAAGCTGTACCGCCTGGTCAATCTTAAAATTGGCCAGCTCCATATGTTTCTTTGCATAGGCCGCCGAGACTTCCGGAATCATAGATGTGGGCGCGGCACTGGATAATGTCAGCGGTATATTGATAATGGACAAAAAATAAATGGAATATTCCGTATACAGCATACGGATTCCCTCATCCTCAAATCCCTGTTTCCCCAGAATTTCTGAAAAAAGATATCCGTCAATATATCCATTTACATTATAGATAAAGGCGCTGAGGATAATGGGGGTTACCATGCGCAGAATTACCTCAATCACTTCCCGGTAGCTTTCCACCCGCCCCGTATGGTCTGAGACAATTTTCCTGCGGATGATCCTCCGGTTCAGCTGATAAACCACCAGCACAAACCCCAAAGCTGCGGCTACCCCCACACCGGTTCCTATGGTTCCCCCGGCAGCCCCCCAGCGGTCTATGCTGTCCTTGTCACTGCCAGCCACAAATTCAATAAACAGCCATGCGGCCACAATACTGAAAGCAGCGTTGGCAAACTGCTCCAGGATCTGGGATATGGATGTGGGCACCATATTGCGGTATGCCTGAAAATATCCCCGGTAGACACCCAGAATACCTGACATAAAAATCGTAGGCGCCAGAAATCTCAGCGCCAGCGTAGCTCCCTGCTGATTGCTGGGGATGAGAATCCCTGCCCCGGCCAGACAGAAAAGAGCCGCTGCCCCTCCCACCACCACCGCATAGAGCAGGGAACCCTTAAAATATTTCTGAGCATTTCTGTACTCTCCTTTGGCAAGCTTCTCGGCAATGATTTTCGAAACTGCCTGGGGGATGCTGTAGGAAGCAATCATTAAAAGGATCATATACGCCTGCTGCGCCAGTCCATAGTAGGCCATGCCGTCTGCCCCTACAATATGGGTCAGCGGACTTTTGTATAGAAGGCCCACAATTTTTGATATCAATGCCGCAGCCATCAAAAATGAGGCGTTTTTCACCAAAACATTGCTTTTTTGTTTGGAACTCATACTTATCCTCTGTTCTTTTTGTTATGGTTACTGTTCACTGTGCCAACAGCTTTATATATTCTCAATCTGCCAGTCAATGGGAGCAAGCCCTTTGCTCTCCAGGAATGCATTTGTCTGGCTGAAGGGTCTGCTTCCGAAGAAACCCAGGCCAGCGGAATAGGGACTGGGATGAGGTGCCTCCAAAATATAATGATTGGGGTTACTCAGCATCTTTTTCTTCGACTGGGCGGGCCTGCCCCATAGGATATAGACAATGGGCTGTTCCTGTTCATTCAGCACACGGATGGCGGCATCTGTAAATTCCTCCCACCCCAGATTTCTGTGGGAATTGGCCTGATGTGCCCTTACCGTCAATACGGTATTTAACATGAGCACTCCCTGTCTGGCCCATTTTTCCAAATATCCGTTGTTAGGCATGTAACACCCTAAATCATCATGCAGTTCTTTATAGATATTTACCAGGGAGGGCGGGATGTCCACCCCTCTCTTTACCGAAAAGCACAGCCCGTGGGCCTGGCCCCGGTTGTGATAGGGGTCCTGGCCCAGAATCACAACCTTTACCTGGCTCAGCGGTGTGAAATGAAATGCGTTAAAAATATCGTCTGCCGGAGGAAAGACCATTTTTCTTTTGTACTCCTCATTGACGGTCTGAAACAGACTTTTATAATAAGGCTTTTTGAACTCCCCCTGAAGGGCGTCCAGCCACTCACCTGTTAATGGAGGCATTCTTTTGTTCTCCTTCCTGCAGTCTCACCAAAACATTTCTCTCTGATAAAAATCGTTTTACTTCCCCAATCTCCAGCTCTTTATAATGAAACAGGGACGCCGCCAGAGCCGCATCTGCCCCGCCGTCAGTCAATGCCTCATAAAAATGTTCCAATGTTCCGGCACCGCCGGAAGCGATCACAGGAATGGAAATGGCATGGGAAATTGTCCTGGTAAGGGACAGGTCATACCCTGACTTGGTTCCGTCGCAGTCCATACTGGTGAGCAGAATCTCCCCTGCCCCCAGCCTGGCGGCCTCCACCGCCCACTCCACTGCATCCAGCCCTGTGTCCACCCGTCCGCCGTTTTTGTAGATATTCCAGCCGCTGCCATCCTCTCTTGCCTTGGCGTCGATGGCCACCACCACACACTGGCTTCCGAATTTCATGGCTGCATCGTGAATCAGGGATGGATTGCTGATGGCTGCCGAATTAATGGAAATCTTATCTGCTCCCTCCCGCAGCAGCAGCCGGAAGTCCTCCACTGTGCGGATACCGCCTCCCACAGTGAACGGGATAAATACCTGTTCTGCCACCTTGCGCACCATATCTACCACAGTTTCTCTCTGATCTGAGGATGCCGTAATATCCAGAAACACCAGTTCATCTGCCCCGGCCTGGCCGTATGCCCGGCCCACTTCCACCGGATCACCGGCATCCATTAAGTTCACAAAATTGATTCCTTTTACTACTCTGCCCCCATTCACATCCAGACAGGGGATGATCCGCTTTGTCAGCATTAGACAATCCCCCCTTTCTTCTCGCCAAGTCTGGCAAAATTTTCCAGAATTTTTAATCCCAGTCCACCGCTTTTCTCCGGATGAAACTGACAGGCGAACACATTCCCCTTTTCCACAGAAGCGTGAACGGACACGCCATAGTCCGCAGCCGCTTTCACCATCTCATCCTCCTGAGCCTGCAGATAATAGGAGTGTACAAAATACACATATGTGTCCTGGGGAATCCCCTGAAACAGCCTTCCATTATTTTTCAGATGGAGGGAATTCCAGCCCATATGGGGGATTTTCAGACCGCTCTCCCTGGGAAAATGAAGAATTTTCCCTGGCAGAATCCCCAGTCCCGGGACCCCTGGGCTCTCTTCGCTTTCCTGGAACAGAAGCTGCAGTCCCAGACAGATTCCCAGAAAAGGCTTCCCCTCTTCACAGACCTGGCGGATAACCGGAATCAGCCCATACTCTTCTAACTTCTCCATGGCACTGCCGAAGTTCCCCACCCCAGGAAGAACCACCTGATCTGCCCGGAGAATGTCTTTTGCCCGGCGGGAAACACACACCTGTGCCTCCAGACTGACAAACGCTTTCTCCACACTCTTCATATTGCCGGCATCGTAATCAATTATTGTTATCATATACGTAAATTTCCTTTTTATTCTTTTTTCACAGCAGGCTGAATTCTGTGGTTCTCAGACATACTCTGGCAAATCTACACTCCGTAACGCTCACGCATACTTCCTGCCAGATTCCTTCCCAGAGCTTCTGCCTCTTCCACTGCTCCAGTTACTTGGTCTGTAAACCATTCCTCTGTAGATTCCCGGTAATATAAACCTTTCAGATACAGCTCTTCTCCTGTAATCCTGGCGTGAGCCGCCACCGGGGAAGTACATCCGCCATCCAGTTCCCGGACAAACCCCCGCTCTGCCAGCGCCGCATATCTGCTCTCCCGGCATTCATAGCCTTTTAGATAGGAGTAATCTCCCCCCCGGCGTCCCTGGACAGCCAGAATTCCCTGCCCTGCTGCCGGGATCATCTCCTCTGTATCAAAATACCGGCTGATGCGGCTTTCCAGTCCCAGACGCTTCAGCCCAGCACCGGCCAGGACCAGAGCTCCATACTCTCCCCGGTCCAGCTTCTCCAGCCTGGTCAACACATTTCCCCGTATATTTTTGCAGGAAACACCTGGGAATATCCTGGCCAGCTGTAACTGGCGGCGCAGACTGGAACAGCCGATGGGTCTGTTCTTATCCATATGCTCACAGCCCTTGGGCAGAACCAGTACATCCCTGGGGTCCTCCCTGGGCGAAAAAGCCACCAGAGGAAGCTCCTGTGAAATCTCCATGGGCATGTCCTTCAGACTATGTACGGATAGATCGCTCTGCCTCTCCATGAGAGCTTTGTCCAGCTCCTTGACAAACAGTCCTTTTCCTCCGATTTTGTCCAATGTCCGGTCCAGAATCCGGTCCCCAGTGGTCTTCATGGTCAGCAGCCGCACCTCCCATTGAGGATGCTGTTTTCTCAGATAATCCGCTACCATCTCACTCTGCACAACTGCCAGTTTACTCTCTCTGCTTCCTATAATAATCTGCTGTTTCTCTTTTAGCATAATGCCTTCTCCTTTAAGAATGCCTGAATCTGTTCCCGGGTTCTCTTTGCCAGCCTGTGGTCAAGCCCTGCCGCATTGATTCCCACAGTTACAGTCCCCTCCACAGCAATCCCCGGAAAATGAAAGTCACACATCTCCTGGTCACTGGCCACATTCACCAGAATCCCCCGGTCTCTGCAGGCCCTGCCGATTCTTTTGTTCAACTCTTTGTCGTCTGTAGCGGCCAGCACCATCTGGCAGTTTTCCAGATCTTCCTCTCTATACGCCCGTTCATAGACCGACACATTGGGAAGACTTTTCCACTTTTCAAAAGCAGTATCCAGCTGCTTTGCCACCACCACCAGCTGTCCCGGTTGAAATTCCAGCAATGTCTGTACCCGCCGCCGGGCAATTGGGCCGCCGCCCACTGTCAGAATCCGCCATGTTCCCAGATCCATAAAAAGGGGGAACTTTCTCCTCGCCTGTTCCTTATGCATTTTCGTACACCTTTTCCAATCCTGCCACACATTCCAAAAACACGTCTTTTTCCAGACAGTCCCGCAGACCGAAAATCATCTTATTGACCACCTTGCCCGCCGCTGTCTCTATGGTCTGCTGAAGTTTCTGGCGGTCTGCATCCTCCATAGGGGTCTTTTGAAGGATCTTGTGAATCCGCAGGTCCAGGTCATGAACTGCCTCTTCCTGGATTTCTTTAATCCTGGGAATGATATCCCGCCCTTCCAGCCACTGAAAATATTCGTCCATCTGTTCTTTTACAATAGCCTGCGCCTGCCGGAAGCTTTCCTCCCTCTCAGGCACGTTTTCCTTCTCACGGAAACTGTCCATATCATATAAAGTAATTCCATCCCACTGGCCCAGACTGGGGTCAATATCCCTGGGAACAGCCAGGTCGATCAACAGAAGGGGTTTCGTCAATTCTACCTGATGGAACAATTCTTCCGGCAGGGTGCAGTTGGGACTGGCGGTGGCGCTTACCACCAGGTCACACTGCGGCAGAAGCTCCATACGCCGTCCATAATCAATCCTCTGGCATCCCTGGGGAATATTCACGATACCGCTTCGGTACTGGCGCACTGTGACCGTCACATCCCCGCCGGCCTGGGCCAGGGTCTGCGCCGCCATTTTCCCCATTTCCCCATTTCCGATCACCATACACTTCTTCCCTTCCACCTGAAATCCCTGTCCATGCAGCATGTGAATAGCCTGATGAATCACCGAAGGATTCGCCCGATGGAACACCACTTCTGACTTAATGCGCTTTCCGGCAGTCACCGCCATCCGAAACAGCACCTCCAGAACCCCGTCTGTGGCAAAAGCATCTCTGGCCAGACTCAGGGCATCTTTCACCTGGGTCAGAATCTGGTCTTCCCCTAAAATCTGAGACTTCAACCCTGCTGTCAGATAGAACAAATGTTCCACCGCCTCCCGGTCTCTGCGGGCGGTGAAACAATCACGGTAAGACTGCCCTGAGATGTGCTTTATCCGGCACAGCATTTCATACAGGCATCCATCCCAGTCTTCCCAAGTACTCACCCAAATCTCCATCCGGTTACAAGTGGAAAGAATCACACACCCATGGACTCCCTCCATCTCTTTCACAGCCAGTACCGCCTCCCCGGCCTCCCGCTTTGTAAAAGAAAATAATGCCCGGATGTCCACCGGGGCCCTGTTATGATCAATTCCAATCATGGAAATACTCACTGTTACGTCCTCCCACTTCTCATTTGTTCTTTTTTTATCAATAATAAGCAACCCGGCAGTTTTTGTCAATTGGGAACCACAGAATCGTTACCCTCATATTGACAAAAAATATCCCCGCTGATAGAATAAAAATCACGGCTGACATTAGAGCGTGTTTGAAAATTCATTCACGCTATCCCCACGCTCCAGGAACTGTGATCAACTGATTTATTTACAGTTTCCAAGAAAAAATTACAACCGGAGGAAACTATCATGTCCACAAATGCAAAGAAAGCAATCTTAGTCGTAAGCTTCGGAACCAGCTACGAAGAAACCAGAAAATTAACCATTGATGCCATTGAGTCATCCATCGCCCAGGCTTTTCCTAATTACAGCATTTACCGGGCCTGGACCAGCAAAATGATTCTGGCGAAACTGGAAAAGAGAGACCATATACATATCAATAACGTAAAAGAAGCCATGGAAGAGATGGCAGGAGACGGCATTACCCATGTGCTGATTCAGCCCACACATGTAATCAACGGTATTGAAAACGACTTGATGAAAGAAGATGCGCTGGCATTCAAAGACCAATTCCAGGAAATTTCTTTTGGAGACCCTCTTTTAACTACTGAAAAAGACAACCGGCAGGTCATTGAAGCCCTGGGCCGGGAGTTTGGACACATTCCAACCGATGAGGCTGTGGTCCTGATGGGACACGGAACTTCCCACTATGCCAACACCACCTATGCCGCCCTGGACTACACAATGAAAGACATGGGATACTCCAATTTCTTCCTGGGCACAGTGGAAGCTTACCCTTCTATGGAAACTCTGCTGAAAATGCTTCAGAAATTCCAGCCGGCGAAAGTACATCTGGTGCCTTTCATGATCGTAGCCGGGGACCATGCGCGAAACGATATGGCTGGTGATGACCCGGATTCCTGGTATTCCCAATTTTCCAGTGCCGGGTACCAGGTAGAATCTTGTTTAAAGGGCCTGGGGGAATACGAAGGCATCCGCGAAATATTTATCCGGCATGTAAAAGAGATCCCGGCATTGTAAATCATCTTCCGGCTTCTGGCAGAACGAATGCACAGGCAGACCTGTGTATCGTCCTGTCAGTATGTGGGAATTATCGGGCTTTACAAAGTGTTTAGGAAACGGTGAAATGCCTGCCTGCCCTCCGCTGTATTTTTATACACCCCTGCATCTTCCAGTACTTTCACAAACACTTTTCCTATCTCTGCTTTCAAAATATCCATCACATTTTCTTCATTGATCTTCGGATGCCCTGGCAGGAATTCTTCCGCCCAATCCGCATGTTTCTCCAGAGTCTCATCTGCGCGTATATCCTTTTTGTTCAGAATGGCATCTGCCAGCCCCTCCATCTCCGTTTTCAGACGGGCCGGAAGAACCGCAAGCCCCATCACCTCAATCAGGCCGATATTTTCCTTCTTAATATGGTGCAGTTCCTTATGGGGATGATACACACCCAGAGGATGTTCTTTCGTGGTGATATTGTTGCGCAGAGCCAGGTCCAGCTCATACATGTCCCCGTTTTTCCGGGCAATGGGAGTAATGGTATTGTGCAGCTCATCCCCTGTCTTGGCCAGCACAAACGCTTCCTCATCGGTATAGGCCCGCCAGCACTGTAAAATATAATCGCCCAGGTCTACCAGACGGCTGCTATCCTGGCTGCGCAGACGAATCACAGACAGCGGCCATTTGACAATCCCTGCCTCCACGTCCTCAAAGCGGGGGATTTTCACATATTCCTCTATAGGCGCTTTCGCCATGGCAAACTGATAATTCCCCCCCTGAAAATGGTCATGGCTTAAAATAGAGCCGCCCACAATGGGAAGGTCTGCATTGGAGCCGATAAAATAATGGGGCATCCATTTTACAAAATCAAACAATTTGCAAAATGCCGCACGGTTAATTTTCATAGGGGTATGCTCCCCGTTAAATACAATACAGTGCTCATTGTAATACACATAGGGGGAATACTGGAATCCCCACTGGTTCCCGTCAATGGTCAGAGGAATGATTCTGTGGTTCTCCCTGGCGGGATGGTTCAGATTCCCTGCGTACCCTTCATTTTCCCTGCACAGCAGGCATTTGGGATATCCACTTTGCTTTGCCAGCTTAGCCGCCGCAATGGCTTTGGGATCTTTTTCCGGTTTGGAGAGATTGATGGTGATATCAATCTCTCCATAAGGACTCTCCACCACCCATTTCATATCTTTACAAATCCGGTATCTGCGGATATAATCCGTATCCTGGCTGAACTGATAGAAATAATCGGAAGCTTTCTTAGGGCTCTCCTGGTAAAGTTCCTGGAATCTGGCAATCACCTGGCTGGGTCTAGGCAGAAGGCAGTTCATCAGCCGTGCATCCAAAAGATCCCGTTCAACCACAGAGTCCCCGATGAGTTTGTGCTCACAGGCGTAATCCAGCAGTCCTTTCAGCGTCTCCTCAAGCGCGGCATGTTCATCGATGCTGTCCGGTTCCTCATATCCGTCCAGCCCCAGCGCATCCAACAGCAGATTGGTCACGTAAATCCTGTCCGTTTCCTCCATCAGTCCCTTTTGAATTCCATACTCTGTCAATTGTTTGATATACTTATAAGGCATGTGCTCCATCTCCTATATCCACTACATAAAATTCTGCTTTGTGCCCTACCTGTTTCTCATAGGCTTTCCCCACCTGCTCCTGAAACTGTCCCACTGCGTCATTTTCTACAATGCTCACCGTACAGCCGCCGAAACCGCCTCCTGTGATTCTGGACCCCAGCACACCGGGTATCTTCCATGCAAGCTCTGTCAGCAGGTCAATCTCTTCACAGGAAACCTGATAGTCATCCCGCAGAGATACATGGGATGCATTCATCAGACGCCCAAATTCCTCCACATTCCCGGATTTAAGCTCCTGCACCGCGTCAATGGCCCGCTGATTTTCATAAACTGCATGTTTTGCCCGCTGTCTGCACACCGGGTCTTCAATGGCAGACGCGTGCTGTTCAAATTCCTCTCTGCTCAAATCCCCCAATGTTTTGATATCACACACTTTCTGCAGATCTCTAAGGGCTGTCTCGCACTGGCTCCTGCGCTCATTATAGGCGGAATCCACCAGACTGTGTTTTACCTTGCTGTTGGTAATCACAATCTTCGCTTGATCCAGCTTCACAGGAGCATACTCATACTGAAGACTGGCGGTATCCAGGAAAATGGCATGGTCTTTTTTCCCCATAGCGCTGGCAAACTGATCCATAATTCCACAGTTCATCCCATTATAATTGTTCTCTGAATACTGGCCGATCTGGGCAATCTCCACCATAGAAAGCTGGTCAAATCCATAAAGCTCTTTTAACATCAGTCCGGTGAGCACCTCCAGAGAAGCAGAGGAAGACAGACCGGAACCGGAAGGAATGTTTCCGAAAATCAGAAAATCAAATCCACAGGGAATGGGATATCCCCTCTTTTCAAAGGTCCACACAACTCCTTTTGGGTAATCACTCCAGTCCCCTTTTTTGCCGGAAGCCAGCTCTGATAAATCAGATTCGATCACCCCGTTATTTTCAAAATTCATGGAATAAAAACGAAGTCTCCGGTCTTCTCTTTTTCGAACAGCCCCAAATGTGCCAATGGTCAGGGCACAGGGAAATACATGCCCGCCATTGTAATCCGTATGTTCTCCAATGAGATTCACCCGGCCCGGAGCAAAAAAACATCTGGCTTCCCCGGCGCCGCCATAAATTTCCTCAAATTTCTGCAGCAATTGTTCCTTTGTCATCAACCGTTTCCTCCTTGGACAGACTATAACCGTAACTATTCAGCAGATATTGTAACGATACTGAACAGCTGTGGACGCATAAATATTACCATATACAGTGTACACGATCCCTGATTTTATGCATACACCTTTTTAATTATTTCATATACAAAAACGCATTGCAGATGCAGGCGGCAATGTTGCTCCCGCCTTTTCTTCCTCTGGCTATGATGTACGGTACCTGGGTAAGTTCCATGATCAGTTCTTTGGAAGCCACCACATTCACAAACCCCACAGGCACCCCGATAATCAGGCTGGGAGAAAGTTTTCCCTCCTGGATTAGTTCATACAGGCGCACCAGTGCCGTAGGCGCGTTGCCAATGGCAAATATCAAATCTTTACCCAGGGAAGCCGCCTTTTCCATACTGGCCGCTGCTCTGGTACATCCTTTTTCTTTTGCCGTCTGTGCCACATCCTCATCGGATATGAAGCAGTGCACCTGGCCTCCGTAAGTCCCCAGGATTTTCTTATTAATCCCCGCCTTTGCCATCTGGGTATCCGTCACAATGTCCGCTCCCTTTCTTATGGCCTCCAGCGCCTTTTCCACCACATTTTCTGAAAAGCAGAGATTCCTGGCATAATCAAAATCTGCGCTGGTGTGGATACAGCGTTTCACAATGGGTTCTGTTCCAGGCACTAAAGGGCAGTCACCCAGTTCCTGGGTGATAATCTCAAAACTGCGTGCTTCAATCTCCCTGGGTTGTACTTGTTCCAGCTCTATTTTCATAATTACTCAATCCCCTCCTCCAGAATTTGATAGATTTTCTTCATATCCAAATGCTTCCGCAGTCCCTCCGCCAGCGCATCGTACTGGCTCTCCTTAAAGGCTGCAAAATCCACTGCCTGAATCTCAGACACGTCCAGACCTTTTGCCTTTCCGATGGCAGATACCATGACTTTTGCCGCTTCTTCCCGGTCGAAAATCCCATGGACATAAGTTCCGTACACATTGCCGGCACAGGCTCCATCCTCTTTTTGTGTCCCTGTCACCTGGTCTGTCACCTGGTTCATGCCGTGGGTATCTCCGGAAAAGACAGGCTCTCCCATATGAATTTCATACCCAGTAAAAGGAACTCCCTCAAGGGACTCCAGAATCCCCCCCACATGGGTGAAAACTCCCTCCACCTGAGTGCGGGTCTTCTTTTTGGAAAACACAGTGTCCATCTGCAAAAGCCCCATACCCCGCATACTGCCTCCGGCCTCCACGCCTTCCGGGTCAGACAGACTGCTGCCCAGCATCTGATATCCCCCGCAGATGCCCATCACAATCCGCCCTTTTTCCGCCAGCTTCAAAATTGCCGCTTCCAGACCGTTCTGGCGCAGCCACTGGAGATCTTCCATGGTATTCTTTGTACCGGGAAGTATGACCATATCCGGATTTTGCAGCTCCTGCACACGTTTCACATAGCGAAGAGATACGCCGGGGATGCTCTCCAGGGGATTAAAATCTGTAAAGTTGGAAATTCTGGGAAGCCGAATCACAGCAATATCAATCACATCCACCTGCCGGTTTCCCTCAAAACGTTCTGTGAGGCTGTCTTCATCTTCCACCTGAATCTGCAGATAAGGCGCCACGCCCACCACAGGAATGCCTGCTTTCTCCTCCAGCATAGCCAGCCCTGGGGCCAAAATGGTCTTATCCCCCCGGAATTTATTGACAATCAATCCTTTCACCATCTGCCGCTCATCTTCCTCCAGCAGCATCACGGTTCCCACCAGCTGGGCAAACACACCGCCCCGGTCAATATCTCCCACCAGGAGCACCGGGGCTTTTGCCATCTTGGCCATCCCCATGTTCACCAGGTCCTCCTGCTTCAGATTAATCTCCGCAGGGCTTCCCGCCCCCTCAATGACAATAATGTCATATTCCGAAGCCAGTTTATCATACGCCTGTTTCACTTTGGGAACCAGCTGGCTTTTGTAGGCAAAATAATCCCGTGCGCTCATGGTCCCGATCACTTCCCCATTGACAATCACCTGGGACCCCATGTCATTGGAGGGTTTCAGCAAAATGGGATTCATCAGCACCGACGGCGTGATGCCCGCAGCCTCTGCCTGCATCACCTGGGCCCGCCCCATCTCCAGACCTTCTGGGGTAATGAAAGAATTCAGAGCCATATTCTGGGATTTAAAAGGGGCCGTCCGATAGCCGTCCTGTCGGAAAATCCGGCACAATCCTGCAGTCAGCAGACTTTTTCCCGCATTGGACATGGTCCCCTGGATCATGATTGCTTTTGCCATATATTTTCTCCCTCTTTTATGTTTTTTAAAACCTGCACCAGTTTTTCGTTTTCCTCATGGGTACGCACAGCCACCCGGTAATATCCCTGGCCCAGCCCCGGATAATTACTGCAGTCCCGAATCAAAATCCCCTGGTTTCTGCACGTTTCCCATAAAGGAATCTGGCTGTAAAAAAACAGATAATTTGCCCTGGAATCATACAATTGATATCCCAGGCTCTCCATCTCCTGCCTGAGATATTCCCGCTCTTCCCACACCAGCCGCCGTCCCTGTTCCACATAGTCTTCTTCCTTCAGCGCCGCTGTCCCTGCCGCCTGGGCTATGGTGGATACATTCCAGGGCTGGGTGACCTGCTCCATCCGTTCCAGCAGCCCCTGATCGGCAGACAAACCGTATCCCAGACGGATGCCCGCCATGGCATAGCGCTTGGTAAATGCCTTTAATAAGAAAAGGGAAGGATGGCCCTCCAGATAATCCTTCATGGTATATGCTCCCCTGTCCTCAATAAAATCATTGAAACATTCATCCAGAACCAGCAGACTGTCTGTTTCCTCGCAGACTGCCAGAATCTCACCCAGCAAATCCCGGGGTGTGAGAACTCCTGTGGGATTGTTGGGATTACACAGAAAAACCACCTGGGGCCGTTCCCGTCTGACTGCATCCACAAAGCCTGCATCCACCTGAAAGCCATTTTCCTCTTTCAGATAGAAGTAAGACACCTCACATCCCACACTGCTTAACGCCTGCTGGTATTCTGCAAAAGTCGGAGCCGGAACCAACGCTTTTTTTGGCTTTACGGCAAGGCAGAGGGAAAAAATCACTTCCGCAGCCCCGTTTCCAAAATAGAGCATCTGCTGACTGACTCCCTCATACTCAGCCAGCGCTTCCCTCAATTCCTGACAGCGTACATCCGGATAGGCAGCCATCCGTGCCGCACTTTCTGCTGCTGCCCGTACCACACCTTTGGGCGGTCCCAGGGGATTACAATTAGAAGAAAAATCTATACAGTCCTTATACCGATACACGTCTCCGCCGTGCAAATGCTTCATACTACTCATAGCCTTCCAGAAACTCCCATCCTGATTAGTGTAAAACATACCATCCCGAGAAATGCGGTTACATACATGAGCCGGTTCATCCTGGGAATATCCTCCGGCTGGATTTCCCGGTCCCTATCGCCGATGGAAGGCTTCTCATACAGTTTCCCAAAATACCAGGCATCCCCCGCCAGCTGTACATGCAGCGCCCCGGCTGCCACAGACTCTGTCTGGGCAGAATTGGGACTGGCATGGCACAGACGGTCCCTGCAAAAAATCTTCCACCCATGCTTTCCATCCAGCCCGGACAGAAAACTTGCCGGTATCATCAGCAGGGCTGTCAGTCTTGCCGGAATGAAATTAGCCGCGTCATCCAGCCTGGCCGCGCATTTCCCAAAATAAAAATACCGTTCATTCTTATATCCCACCATGGAATCCATGGTATTCACCGCTTTATAGAGAAACATTCCCGGCACCCCCAGCAGTGCCATGTAGAACATAGGCGCCGTCACCCCGTCAGAAGTATTTTCCGCAATAGTCTCCACTGCCGCCTTTGTGACCCCTTCTTGTGTCAACTGGGCAGTATCTCTGCCCACAATCATAGAAACTGCATAGCGGGCCTTTTCCAGATTTTGCTTCACCAGCTCCTGGTAAACTTTCATACTCTCTTTTTTCAGCGTACAGGCTGCCAGCAGCTGCCAGCACCAGAATGTCTCCAATAGAAAAGCCGCCAGGGGCCAGCGGCCTCTCACCACATGCAGGATTCCCCAGGGAATCCCCCAGGTACACACAGCCGTCAAAAACACCAGAACCGCCCCGGCAGCTGTCTCCCTGCCAGGATGCCTGCCTGGCTGTTCACATCCGAATAACCTGCGGAGTAATTTTTCAAAAAAAGAAATTCCGTTTCCCACCAGACAGATGGGATGATACAGCCATCTGGGATCGCCCAGCAGCAAATCCAGCAGAAACCCCAAAGGAAGAACAAAATTATGTAAATTCATAGACGCTGCCGCCTGCCCTTTCTGCCGGAATCGGAATATTCCCTGCATTTTTCCAAAAACGCTTTTGCAATCTTTGGATTTCCATAATAATGGAAATGTGGGAATCCTGCAAATAACTGATTCGTACTATGCATACATTCCCAGGACCGGGTGCTGCAGGGTTTTTTCGCCAGGTAATCCTTACCGCAGCTGGGTGAGTCGAAATAGTGGAACTCGTGGGCGGGAATTTCCCCCACATCCTGGCCAAAGACGCCCTCGATTCCCTGGGAAAGTCTCACATAGCCGAACCGATGGTTCAGCTTTGGCGTCCGGTAAGCTCCTCCAGGTATAATCCCTGCCATTTTATAGGCATTGCCCTCCATATCCTCCATGGTCTCATGGAGATACATGAATCCGCCGCACTCTGCCACACAGGGCATCCCTTCTGTGACTCTCTTATAGATGCTTTTTCTCATGGACTTATTCTTGTACAACGTCCGGGCATACAGCTCAGGATATCCCCCGTACAGCAGCAGACCATTGGCCTCTCTTGGCACTTCTTTGTCTTTCATGGGGGAAAACCAGAGAATCTCCGCCCCCATATTTTTAAGCAGACGGAAATTATCCTCATAGAAAAAGCAAAACGCCTCATCTCTTGCCGCAGCAATGGCCAGCGGCTCCTGAAGACGCCAGGAGAAACAGGGATTTTCCAGCTCCAGGTCTGTCTTCTCAAGCTCCGGCGCCTCCTTTGCCAGCTCCAGGAGGCCGTCCAGATCCATGGTTTTCTCCAGTATATTCGCCAGACGTTTGAGACGCTGCCTGAGATCGGGAATTTCCTCCGGCTTTACCAGCCCCAGATGACGGCTGTCGATGACACAATCTGCCACTTTCGGCACATAGCCCAGCACTTTTATATTCAGATTTTCTTCTAGGAGATTTTTCATACGTTCGTACATCATGGGGGAAAGCTGATTCAAAATCACCCCCCGGATTTGATTGTCTCCCCTAAATTCCAGAAAACCTTTCACATAAGCCGCCATGGACAGACTCATGCCTCTGCAGTCCAGCACAAGCACCGCCGGTGTACGGGTCACACTGGACAATTCATAGGCGCTGGCATGAACCGTAATACCGCCCACACCGTCATAAAAGCCCATCACGCCTTCCATCACTGCAATATCCGCATCCCTGGAGTTCTCTGCCAGCAGATAACGGGTAACTGCTTCACCTGTAAAGAATGTATCCAGGTTCCGGGATTTTGTCCCCAGCACCTGGCTGTGGAACATAGGGTCTATATAATCCGGTCCGCATTTAAAAGAAGCGGCTTTCAGCCCCCTCTCCTGCAGTGCCTGGAGGATTCCGCAGGTAATCAGCGTCTTCCCGCTGCCGCTGGCCCCGGCCCCAATTAATATACGGGGAATGTTCATTGTGCCTTTCCTCCTGTACAAGTAATAATATAGATGGGATTTTCCCCCATCATCATGTGATACCTGCCCAGCCTGCGTGCACGGGATACCATCACCTGAACCACCTCTGTATCCTTCAGGAAAAGCGTTTTCACCGCATCCATGGCCTCCTGAAGGGTCTCCAGTGTGATACAATTTATGACAATGCGGACAGCGGGATTTTTCTCAAGAACAGCCTCCAGAATTTCTCTCAGATTTCCGGAAGAACCTCCTACAAAACAATGAGTGGGCGCCTCCAGACCCTGCAGTGCATCCGGAGCCAGGCCCTCCACCACTTCCAGGTTATCCCTTGCAAATTTCCGGGCGTTTTCGCGGATTAATTCCACAGCTTCCGGCTTTCTCTCCACCGCGTATACTTTTCCCTCAAAAGCCCGCATGGCCATTTCCACAGACAGGGACCCGGTTCCTGCACCCACATCGTAACAGACCGCTTCCGAAGAGAGTTCCAGCTTCGCCAGGGAAAGTGTGCGCACTTCCTCTTTGGTCATGGGAACCGTCTTCTCCCCGGCAGCATTTCTGGTAAATTCCTCATCCCGGATACGCCCCGGATAAAGGACCGGATGAGAATTCCACGCATAGAACACACTTAAGGGATCTCCCTGATAATCAGTCAGCTCCTGCGCACTGGCAGAAAAAATCTTCTCCCCGGGATAAGACAGCTGTTCTCCCACAAAAAGCTGCACATCCCTTAGACCGTAACTGCACAATTTCTGTGCCAGCTGCCCGATGGCGCCGGACTCGCCCAGAATCCCAAAAGTCCCTTCATTGGCCCGGATTTGATGCACCAGATTACAGGACCTGCCGTGAGCGCTGGCCAGCACGGCCTGGTCCCAGCTTCTTCCGATTTTCGCCATAAAATAATTCAGGGAAGAAATCCCAGGAAGAGCCTGTATCACCGCCTCTTTGGGCAGCCCGCTCCTGAGGGTATCCATCAGTGGACGGCAGCCGCTGTAAAAGCCCACATCTCCGGACAAGGCCACGGCAATCTTTTCGTACTCCGGATGTTCCAGAAGATAATCCAGAATCCGCTCTGCCCGGTATTCCTTGAGAGCGGACTGTCCAGGAACTGCCGCCGCCTGAATCATCCGCCCTGCGCCGATGAGCAGGTCCGCCTCCCGGCAGGCTTTCTGTCCGGCCAGAGTCATGGTCGCCTCATCTCCCATTCCGATTCCCACCAGGGAAACCTGCGGGCGGTAAGGAATGTGACAGATAGACTGAAGTTTCCTCTTGCACTCCCAGAACGTAATTCCCTGTTCCGCAACAGGCCGGCCGACCACCACCAGCTGAGCCCCCTGCTGTCCTGCCGCCTGGCATTTTTCCTGAAATCCTCCGGCATGGCCGGTATCTTTTGTCACCAGATAACTGCACTTCCACTGACGCAGCATGGCTTCATTCATTTCTGTGGAAAAAGGCCCCTGCATACAAATCAGATGGCTCCCGGTAAATCCCAGGTCTGCACATGCCTGAACCACCGAAGGCAGGGAAAGAACCCTGGCATATACCCGGTTTTCATAATCAGGAAGATTGGTAAAAGCCGCCAGCTCCTTGCTTCCTGTTGTCACCAGAATATTCCCTTTGGTTTTCTTTAAAAACTCCACCGCACCGGGCACATCTTCCACATAGTGGATCTGTCCCTGTTCTTCTTTCGGCGCCAGTTCCTCCCGGACCACCCGCATATAGGGAACATTTTGTTCTTCACACGCTCTGCAGATATTGGCGCTCACCTGGGCGGCATAAGGATGCGTGGCATCCACCACATGGGAAAACGAATGCTGTGCCAGGAAATCTCTCATTTCTTTCCCGTCCATCCGATGCCCGGAGCAGGTGAAATTCTCCCGCTCTTTCAGATGTTTCAGACCATACTCTGTGGCAGTACAGATATGGGCCGGCACCTGATTCTCATACAGATATTCTGCCAGGGCATAGCCCTCCGCCGTACCTGCAAATACAAGTATCTTACACATCTTTATATCCCCGGGGCGTAACCATGTAATCCCCCAGCCTCTTTGTCTGGGAATTGCCGATAAACACTGTGGTGAACATATCCACCTGGGTATTCTGCAGTTCCTTTAAGGTCATGATCTGGTTCTGCTCCCCTTCTCTTCCGATGTTTCTCACAACCGCGCACACCGTATCTTCCGATTGGTAACGCAGCAGCAGGCCGCAGGCTCTGTTCAGATAATCTTTCCGCTTCTTACTGGAAGGATTATACAGACAGATGGCAAAATCTGCCTCCGCCGCATGGAGCAGCCGCGCCTCAATCTTCTCCCAGGGAGTCAGCAGGTCACTGAGGCTGATCAGACAGAAATCATGAATCAACGGCGCTCCTAAGACAGCAGCTCCGGCTGTGGCCGCAGTCACTCCCGGCAGCACCTTCACCTGTACCTGGGGATAATCCTGCCCCACCTCATACATGAGCCCGGCCATGCCGTAAACTCCCGCATCCCCGCTGCAGATCATGGCAACAGACTTTCCTTTTTCAGCCTCCTCAAAAGCCATCCGGCAGCGCTGCACCTCCTTTTTCATAGGAGTTGTCAGAAATTCTTTTCCCGGGAAATGCTCTTTCACCAAATCCACATAAACGGTATAGCCGATAATGACATCACAGCTTTTCAAAGCCTCAGCTGCTTCAATGGTCATCTGTTCATAAGAACCCGGTCCAATGCCTGCCACATATATTGTACTCATAAAAATTCCTCTCTTATGTCATAGTTCTCTCAAAACACCGGACTCCACTTCTTCATGGCAAGGGCAACGGTCACCCCGTCCCGTGTCGTCTTCCTTAAAACAATCCTTCCTTTTCCACAGGCCCGCAGGGCGCTTCTCTCACACACGTTGTCCACACCCGCCACAGACTCCACAAAGGGAGAGGGGGTAAACTGTCCCTCCAGTTCGTTCAGCTCCTCTGCGGAAAAGGTCACATAAGGAATCTGCCGGTCCCTGCAGTAGTCCACAATCCCCGGCTCATCCTTCTTTAAATCAATGCTGGCCGCCTGCTCAAAGGCCACCACCGGAATCAGCAGCTGATTTCCCGCATACCGGACAGCCTCCTCGATTTTCTTCATAGGCGTACCCTTTCTGCAGCCAATCCCCACACTGATCACCCGTGGAATCAGATATAATGTGTGAAGAAACGGATGTTCCCGGAAGCTGGCCGTCAGGGCAATCCCCAGTTCCGGCTTCTCCTCCATTTCCCCGTGAACCAGCCCTTGAGGCAGATCTCCCACCCAGGGGAAATCACTGTAAAAGCCCACCGGCTTTCCCTCTAAAAGCCTGGCCGAAATCTCCTTGGCATACTTCATGTCTGCCATATAACATCCATTCTTCTGCGCAAACATGTCCACCGCAAAAACCTGGTTCAAGTCAGTAGCAGTGGTGACCACAGGCTGTGCCCCGGCAATTTCAGCCACAGTCTGTGCCAGGCGGTTACCGCCCCCGATATGTCCGGACAAAAGGGAGATGGCAAATTTTCCCTTTTCATCCACCACCACAACGGCAGGGTCCACCGTCTTATGGCGGATGTAAGGAGCAATGCTGCGCACCGCAATTCCACAAGCCCCCACAAAAATAAACCCGTCCAGTGTCCCAAAGTGATTTCCCGTCCACTGGCCCACCGATTCTTCCACCTGATATGCCGTATCAGAGGAAAATCTTCCCTTTCCCCATACAGACACCTGACAGTCTCTCTCTTCCAGTCCAGCCCTCAGCTTTTCCCCCAATTCATAACCTCTGCGGCTGAAACTGATAATACCAATCTCCATGAAACTCCCTCATTAATGTTTTCTATATTTAACAGTCACTTTTCTTATCACGGAACTCTGTCTCAAACTCCGGATGGTACAGCCTGGACCGCTCATAGGAGCTGGCAGACACTGCATCTCCGATAATCATCAATGCCGTTTTGGTAATCTGATGTTCCCTGGCAGTCTGAGCCAATGTTCCCACTGTGCACACATAGGTCTTTTCATCCTCCCAGGTAGCCTTATACACAATGGCCGCGGGAGTATCTTTGGTGTACCCTCCTGCCATCAGCCTTTCACTCAGCTCCTCCAGCATAGAGGTACTTAAAAAGACAACCATGGTCGCCTGGTGTGCCGCAAAAGACTCAATACTCTCTTTATCCGGAACCGGCGTCCTGCCTGCCATACGGGTGATAATCACACTCTGGGAAACCTCCGGCAGTGTATATTCCAGATTCAAAGCAGAAGCTGCCCCGCAGAAAGAGCTGACGCCCGGACAGGAATCATAGGCAATCCCCTCCTCATCCAGCACGTCCATCTGTTCACGGACAGCGCCGTATATACAGGGGTCTCCTGTATGCAGACGCACTGTCACCCTGCCTTCCTTTTCCGCCTGGCGCATCACATCCAGAACTTCCTCCAGTGTCATCTTAGCACTGTTATGTATCTGGCATTTGGGTTTTGCATAATCCAGAAGCTGGGGATTCACCAGCGATCCCGCGTAAATAATCACATCTGCCTGCTCCAGCAGCTCCTTTCCCCGCAGGGTAATCAAATCCGGTGCCCCCGGCCCTGCTCCCACAAAATGTACCATAATCCTCTATTGTCCTCCTGTTAATCATCTGATTTTTTTCATAAGTTCCCTGGCATTTGACGTCTCGCCCAAATATCCCCGGATACTGGAAAAAAACACCGCTCCCAGCTGGATTTCTCCATAGGAGCGGTGTTCAAGATAAAATTGGATCTGATTTGCCGCCAATTTCATCGTCTGTTCCAACACCTGCTCCCGTTCCAGAATATCCAGTGCTTCATCTGTCGTCTTTGTCTGTAAAACCTCAAGTGCCCCCTCTCTGGAAATCCCGGCCCGCAGTGCATTGGCGGCCATCAATTCACATCTGCAGTCTGCACAGTGGGAATGGGTATTCATAATTCCCCCCGCCACTTTAATCAGCTTCCCAATATGCCCCACAAACAAGATACCCAAAACCCCTTTCTCCACTGCCATATCTATGGTTTCCCCAATAAAATTACTGCATTTCATATTCTTTTCAAATGGCAGGGAAAGATGCTCCTTCAAAAAAGCTTCCCCGTAATTTCCCGGTGTTACCAAAAGCACCTGGTTTCCCTGGGCAATACGCACATTCATTTCCACTTCAATACTTTTGATCAGTGCCTGCTCACTCATAGGCTCCACAATTCCTGTGGTACCCAATATAGAAATTCCGCCCTGAATACCCAGGCGGGGATTAAACGTCTTCTTTGCCGTCTCCCGGCCCTTCGGAACCGTAATCAGCACCGAAAGACCTCCCTGATAACCGAACTGCATGCACGCTTCCTCCACGGCACCTGCAATCATACTGCGGGGGACCCTGTTAATGGCAGCGGCCCCAGGCGGCTGATCAAGTCCCGGCACAGTCACACGTCCCACCCCGTGTCCGCCTTCTATCTCTATCCCCGGCTGGCTGCTGAAAGATACCTTTGCACAGATTAACAGCCCATGAGTGGTGTCCGGGTCGTCTCCTGCATCCTTCACCACACCACAGGATACACTGTCTGCCTCCCTGCAGACCTCCTCCAGAGACAGCTTCAGCAGAATTCCTTTGGGAGTCATCAGCTCCACCTGACTGGTCTGTTTCCCCCCCAGCAGCATCACCGCCGCACCTTTGGCAGCGGCCGCTGCACAGGAGCCTGTGGTATAGCCCCTGCGCAGTCTCTTATTGTTTTTTCTTATATATTCCTCTTGTGCCAGCAGACTCACAAACTTCCCCCTTATACACTTTCATTATTATATAGTTACGGCTTTTAAAAGTCAATGTTTCCCAAAGAAACGCCTCTTTTTCTTTTGCTGCCTGCGTTTCAGCTCTATCTTGGGTTCCTGCTCTCCAGAATCCTCTTTCAAATCTGTCAAAATGGCGTTAATATCGGTCAGCTTCAGCTGGTCCAGCTGATAAACCAGCGACTTATGAATCCATGTCTGATAGTCCATCTCTTCCTGCCTGTGATTCTTCTTCCATTCGTCAAAATCCCTGCGGTGGTCTTTTTCCAAAAATTCCGTCTGTATGGCAAACGCCGCCGATACAGCCAGATTCAGTGCATCTGACAAAGTCATATCCAGTTCTTCAATCTGGTGGCTGCCCGTCAGGGGAAGGCTGCCACGCCGCATCTGCTCCACTTCCTGATACAGCCTTTTAAAAAAATACACGCCGTTGTCTGAATAGACAAAACTAATGATATCATCGTAACTTTGCATTGTTCTTCTCCTGTTGTCCTATTGGACAGTGATTGCTGATACCAGTATAACATGATTAGTCCGGAATTTCCAGTGACAGTTCTGGCTTGGTCTGCAAAGTCCTTTGCCCGTTACTGTTCACGGATAATACTCCGCGGGGTGCTTTCGTGCAGCTTTTGCACGAAAATCCCGAGACCTGCCGCGTTTTAACACAAAGATTAGTTCACATGACCTCCCTATTGTGTTAAAATATATTTGACAGTGAGAATGCTCCCCAAAATCCAAATACAAAGATTTTTCGGAAACATTCCCCATACAACGGGAGGTAATGGGCAGATGCAGAGCGAACAAAAGGTAAACCATGCCATTGAAACATATGCCGATATGATAAAACGTATCTGCTTTTATCATCTGAAAAACCCGGCGGACACAGAGGATGTATTCCAGAATGTCTTTCTGAAATATATGATGCATGACGAGCCGTTTTTCGACGATGAACACGAGAAAGCATGGCTGATCCGTGTGGCCATCAATGCCTGCAAAGATCATCTGCGGAGTTTTTTCCGCCGCAATACCGTTCCCCTTGAACAGATTTGTGAAATGGCTGCAGCCATCCCGGAAGACCACAGAGAGGTTCTGGAGGCTGTGCTCTCCCTGCCAGACAGATATAAAGACGCTGTCTATCTCTATTACTATGAAGGATATACCGCATCTGAGATAGGAAGGCTTCTTGGAAAAAAAGAAAACACTGTATATTCTCTCCTATCCAGAGGAAGGGGAATCTTGAAAGAAAAGCTGGGAGGTGATGGGATTGGCTAATAAAATACAACAGGCTTTTGACAACATCCAGGCAGACACCCAGTTAAAAGAATCCACCAGACAGTTTCTGTACGCAAACCGGAGAAAAAAAGCCCGCAGGAAAACAGGACTGATACTTACACTTGCCTGCATGGTGCTCTCTTTCACAGCAGGAATGTGGGGATATTCCTGGTTCCAAACGCCAGTGTCCTATGTAAGCATTGACGTAAATCCTTCTATGGAACTGGCCTTGAACAGCCTGGACCGGGTGGTATCTGCATATTCTTACAACACACAAGGTTCGGAGATTTTAAACGGCCTGTCCCTGAACGGAAAAAAATATACCGACGCGATTAAAACAATCATGGAAAGCAGCGCCATGAATACGTATCTGACTGCTGACCCTGAACTTGTTTTCACCGTAGCATCAGACAAAAACCGGGAAGTTATACTGGAAGCGGGGGCCGCAGACACATCCAGACAAATGGGGCATGACTGCCACAGCGTCTGCACAGATATCGAAACAGCCGCCCTAGCCCACGACAGCGGGCTTTCTCTGGGAAAATATAACGCTTATCTTCTGCTGAACCAATATGACGATACCATAACAGTTGACCAGTGCCGGGATATGACCATGTCTGAAATTCATGAATTAATCTGGAAATACCAGCAGGAAGAAGCCCCGGAAAAACCGGAAGAAAAGGAAGACGAGCCGGAGATAGATATGGAACAAAACTATATAGATAACACAGCAGTCCCGGTCCCCTCTGCCCACGACCAAGAAATCCCCCATCATCACGGTGGACACCATTGACCGGATTTGGCGCAATGCGGGGTGTGCGGGTACGGGATGCTTTTTAAGACATATTACCATGAAAGACAGGGCAGGCGTTTTACGTCCTGCCCTGTCTTTCATGGTAATATGTCTGCTCCCATCAGGCATCTGCCCTGGCGGCTGCTTTAGTGGTGTCTGACCGCATGCCGCTTCCCATTCCTGTGGATTGTTTTGTGTTTCACACAATACCGTTTGCATTTACTCTTGCTCTTATGTGTCTTGCCATGGTAAACGCAATAAACCCCTGCATGACGGCTGCTGTGGTGACTGCTCCCGTGCCCATGCGCCATAACCGGCATAGTAAAACTACTTGACAGCATCACCGCTGTCATCACCGCCGCCGCTGTTTTCTTCCAATTCTTTGAATGTTTCATCTGGAATCCCTCCTCATTTTATTATGACTTTTTACCATCAGGAACTGTGCTGAGATAAATTTACCAAATAGCGCCGGATATAAGATGGTAAATTTATTTTTTGTATAGTTCCTTACACAGATAAAACGATTCAGAACGCAAAATCCTTGCAGTAAAATTTTATTTTTTCAACTTGTAAACTCTAAAAGAAAATTAGAAGAAAATGAAATTGATTACCTTTCGACAACCTACAAAACAAAAGAAGCTGGAAACCCTTACAAACACTGGGTTTCCAGCCTCACCACCCATGGAGTAGACGAGAGTCGAACTCGTGTCCGAAAACCTATCCCATGTACTTCTACTATCATAGTCAGTTGTTTTTCATTCCCTCCACTGCCCGGGAGCTGACACCCTGACAGATTCAGTAGCTTCATGATACGCCTGCGGGCTCAAAGCTTTGCCCGCATCGTTTCCCACATGATCGGCGCCAGATTCTTAATGTGTGGGTGCATCAAGGCTGACGAGCAGCAACTAGGCTGCTAACGCGTAACTATCGTCTGCGTTTATATTTAGGTTTGCGATTTGACGCATCGCCTGCGGATAGCTTCTCCATCTTCAAAGTCCCCGTCGAAACCGGTACTACCCCGAAATCTAAGTGAAGTGGATTATATTATACCGGAAAATTTCAGCCTCGTCAAGTACAAATTCAGCCCCATTTTCCACTTTCTTTGAACTCTCTTTGTGCTTCCCTCTTCTGGTCTTTCTTAGCGATATCCTGGCGTTTATCATAGAGTTTCTTTCCCTTTGCCACGCCGATCTCCACTTTCACCAGACTCCCTTTGAAATACACCTGAAGCGGCACCAGGGTAAATCCTTTTTCAGCGATTTTCCGCTCGATTTTCCGGATCTCCTCCCTGTGCAGCAACAGCTTTTTTACCCTGAGCGGATCTTTATTAAAAATGTTTCCTTTTTCATAAGGGGTAATATGCATCCCATAGATAAATACTTCCCCCTTTTCTATCCGCACAAAGGATTCTTTAATGCTGCACTTTCCCATGCGAAGGGACTTGACTTCTGTCCCTGCCAGAGCTGCACCTGCTTCATATTTATCCTCTATAAAATAATCATGGTACGCCTTTTTGTTATTGGCCACAATACGGATTCCCGTCCCCTTGCCCATAATTCCTTACTCCTTCTCTACTCTCAGTCTTTTCTAAGGGAAGTCATACAATAACGAAAAATCAGCTGTGAGCCTTCCCAGTTATAATGAATACCATCCCAGACCGTCAGCTCTTCCATATTGAAATGGCCAGTCAGATACTGGCAGGTATCAATATAATTCCAGCGTGCATCCAGCTGGCTGCGCATCTTCTGGTTAAACTCATATATGTTCTGATTGTGCTTATTTTCACCCCTTTTGTTCTGGGAGTATTTCTTTTCATCTATGGGGTTTACAGACATCATATATAAATCACAGTCCGGGTCATCCAGAAAATAGGACATCTGTTCATTATAAAACCGAAGATAAACATCCACATGACTCATGTCATTGAGTCCAAGATTAAAAACAATGGCAGTCTTCTTTCCTTTTACTACAGCCTTTTGAATCTGCGGATAGGCTTCATCCATTAACCAATTTACTTTAGCGCCTCCCCGTGCGATATAACGGACATTGTCTGCTGTAATCTTATATTTGATGCCCATATGCCGGAATCGGGACCCTCCTACCATCAGGATGGTATCATACCCCTGGACCGTATCGTTTTTCGGCACCCTTTTTGTGACTTTTCCACTGGCATTTACGTACCACATGGAGTCCTGATTAGGTATCCACTTATTGACAGTAACACTGCCCGATTTTCGAAAATAATACCATCTTCCTCCTATTTGATTCCATCCGTACAGTCTCCCTTTTTTGGGATCACAGTAGTATTTTTGGTTTGCTTTTATAAACCATCCTGTATGACAATCTCCATATCTTCCATAATAATAGTGCCGCCCCCTGAAATTAAGCCATCCCTTTTTTAAAGCACCACTTTTCCGAAAACAGTACGGAGTTCCCTGGATTTTCACCCAGCCAACAGCTTTTCTGCCGTTTCTCCCGTAATAATAGATTTTGTTGTTTACAACTTTCCATCCTCTGTTCTGCCTTGACGAATGAGTACCGCCTTTACCCGGTGCCGCTTTTACCGATACCGGTGTCAGTACCAGCAATACAAATGCAAGAAACAGTACCAGCCATTTGTTCCAATCTTTTAATCCCTTCAAACTATTCACCTTCTAATCTTCCGTATTTCGGATAGTGAAATCAATATTCTTTTGATACAGATCCACTGCTGCCACACGGATTTTCACTTTTTGACCCAACGTATATGTCTTTCGGGTTTTCTCCCCTGTCAACAGCATTTTTTCCTCATCAAATTCATAATAGTCGTCATCCAGCGTACTGATATGAACCAGCCCTTCCACAGTATTGGCCAGTTCTACATAAATACCCCATCCTGTGACACCGGATACGATTCCCTCAAATTCTTCCCCCAAATGTTCCTGCATATATTCTGCCTTTTTCAGCTTCTCTACTTCCCGTTCGATTTCCTCTGCTCTGCGCTCGGTAACACTGGACTGGCGGGCCGCTTCCTCCAGTATCCCTGTATAAAAGGCTTTCTTTTCCCCGCTCATCCTGCCCCGCAGTTTGTCTTTGATAATTCTGTGTATCTGCAGATCCGGATATCTGCGGATAGGAGAAGTAAAGTGGCAGTAATACCTGGAAGCCAGCCCGAAATGCCCGGTGCATTCCACTGTATATCGGGCCTGCTGCATGGAGCGCAGTGCCAGCCGGCTGACTAAAGCCTCGTTGGGCTGTCCCTGAACCGCTTTTAAAATCTGCTGGATTTCAAGGGGCGATATCTGCTCTTTCCCTTTTTGTGCCGGGATCCCCTGGCTGTGCAGAAAAGCCAGCAGCTTTTCCACTTTCTCGGAATCCGGCTCCCCGTGGGTACGGTATACAAAAGGGACTTCCTCCTCACAGAATTCCCGGGCCACTGTCTCATTTGCCAAAATCATAAAATCTTCAATCAGCTCCATGGCACGATTATGCTGATAAATCTCCACAGAAACAGGCTTTCCCCTGTCATCCAGTACAATCCTGCTCTCCGGGAAGTCAAAATCAATGGCCCCCCTTTTGTGACGCTGTCTGCGAAGCAGGGCGGAGAGTTCATCCATTTTCCGGAAAGTCTCCACAAATTCCTCATACTCCCTGCATATATCCATGTCCGAACCATCCAGAATTTTCTGCACATCGGTATACGTCATACGACGGTCTGAGCAGATGACTGTTTCCATAATCTCATGGCTCACCACCTGCCCCTGTGCATCCACATCCATCAGACAACTCAAAGCCAGCCTGTCCTCTCCTGGGTTCAGCGAACAAATCCCATTGCTGAGCCGTCTGGGCAGCATGGGAATCACCCGGTCTGTGAGATAGACACTGGTTCCCCTTTTCAGGGCTTCTTTGTCCAGCGCGCTGCCCGCCTGGACATAATTAGATACATCGGCGATATGCACTCCCAGATGATACATCCCATTCTCCCAGGTGAGAGATACGGCATCGTCCAGGTCTTTGGCATCCTCGCCGTCCATGGTGACCATTTTCCAGCTTCGAATGTCTCTGCGACCCTGAAAGTCACCCGGTATCAGCTCATCTTTCACGCGCTCTGCCTGCCTGACCACTTTCTCCGGAAACTCCACGGGAATGTCATACCCTTTTATAATAGAAAGAACATCTGTACCAGGCTCCCCGTTCTTTCCCAGAATCTCCTGTATTCTTCCTTCCGGGCTTTTCCTCTTTGACCCATAGCTGATAATGACAGCTGACACCTTATCCCCTGCATCCGCCCCCAGGGAATGACCGTTTGGAATAAACACATCCTGGCACATCCTGGGGTTGTCCGGCAGTACAAAACCATATCGGCCGTTTTTCTGGTAAGTCCCCACAATTTTACGGCACCCATGTTCCAGGATCTTGACAATGGTTCCTTCTCTCCGCTTTCCCTGGGTTCTCTCCCGGACTTTTACCTGCACCTGGTCCTGGTCCATGGCTTGATGGGTCTGGTCTTCTGGAATAAAGATATCTTCTTCTCCCTCCCCCACATCCACAAACCCAAAGCCTTTGGGATGGGCCAGGAAAATCCCGCTGACACAGGTTATCTCTGCCTTGGTATACGTACCATTGCTGTGCCTTTTGGCATACCCTTCCTCCACCAGCGCATCCATAACCTGATACAGCTCTTTTCTCTTCGTCCGGGGAATATCCAGCAGGGCAGCCAGCTCACGCAGACGCATGGGGCGGTAAGCCGGATTTGCCAGTACATCAGCCATCAATTTCTTCCGCCGGTCAAATTGTCTCTTTTTCATTTTTACCTCTATCATTTTCTATCTAAAGCTCTTTCATCAAAAATCAAAAGAGCAAAAGCACTCTTGTCCATTGATACAAGAGTGCTTTTTCCTAAAAACTCATGTTCAAAACCGCTGCCAGTACAAAAAACAGAGCCGCCATAATCTTTGTGGCAGTCACCAGTTTTCCTTCCATGGAACGGCCTTTATTCTTGCCCCAGTAAGTATCAGCCGCGCCGGCAATCGCACCAAGTCCCTGCTGTTTGCCCTCCTGCATCAGAATTACTACTGTCAGGGCTATACAATCCAGTGCAAACAGGACTGTCAAAATAATTCTCAGAATTTGCACCTGAAATAACACCTCCCTAATACCTGTCATTTTTTATAATATCACAGGATCAAAGAGATTACAACCACTTTTATCAAAAACCTCTGATATCATCTTCTTCACCGGAAGTTTTGTCAATGCTCTTGATCACCACGTAATATCCTGCTGCCTCGCTGACCTTCACATATACCCGGTCGCCGGCTTTGCGTCCCATCAGCGCTTTTCCCAATGGCGATTCCAGACTAATTCTGCCGTCCAAGGAATTGCCCCGGATGGATGTGACTAACTTATAGACCTGAGTTTCCTCCTCATCTTCAAAGAAAACCTCTACCTTGTTATTCAGACCCACTTCATCGTCTTCGGACTGTGTAGAAACAATCCGCGCCGTTTTCAACATTTTTTCCAGGTACCGAATCCTGCTTTCATTTTTATTTTTATCCTTTTTCGCCGCATGGTATTCAAAATTCTCGCTGAGATCCCCATGTGCCCGTGCCTCTTTCACTGCTTCCAGAGCTTCTTTTCGCACTACCAGTTTCCTGTATTCAATTTCTTCTTCAATCTTTTTTACATCTTCTTGAGTTAATTGTTCCCGCATATCTTCCCCTTTAAACCTTATCCTCAAAAAGAGGACGGGTCTGACACCGTCCTCTCTTTACCTTTTTGGCTGTTATCCTGCCAAGAGCTTCAGACAGGTGCAAATGGATTCTCAAAGCAGGCCTGGCAGCCCAGATATTCCTCTATCCGCAGAAGCTGATTGTACTTGGCATTGCGGTCGGACCTGCATGGCGCTCCGGTTTTGATCTGCCCCGCCCCGCAGGCCACCGCCAGATCCGCGATAAAGGAATCTTCTGTCTCCCCGGACCGATGGGAAACTACCGCTCTATAACCCGCTTTCTGTGCCATCTCTACCGCATCCATAGCCTCTGAGAGTGTGCCGATTTGGTTTACCTTTACCAAAATAGAATTGGCAGCCTGAAGCTTAATTCCGCAGCGCAGTCTCTTGATGTTTGTCACAAACAAATCGTCCCCCACCAGCTGAATTTTATCTCCCAGTTCCCGGGTCAGATGTTTCCATCCATCCCAGTCGTCTTCGTGAAGTCCGTCTTCTATAGACACAATGGGGAACTCCTGCACCAGTTCTTTGTAATAATCCACCATCTCTTTTCCTGAGCGCAGGACAGTTTTCCCTTTTTTCTGGGTCTCTCCCGGGAAATAGTAGGCGTCTTTTTCCCCGTCGAATAATTCACTGGCCGCCGCATCTATGGCGATAGCCACCTCTTCTTTCGGACGGTATCCGGCACGCTCTACAGCGCGCACAATATAAGAAAGTACTTCCCGGGAATCTGCCAGATCCGGAGCAAATCCGCCCTCATCCCCCACACTTGTGGACAGCTTTTCTTCTTTCAGTATAATCTTCAAATACTGGTAAATCTCCACACACATGCGCAGACCCGTGTGGAAATTTTCCGCTCCTACAGGCATAATCATAAATTCCTGCAGGTCTACGGTATTATTGGCATGAACGCCCCCGTTTAAAATATTCATCATGGGAACCGGCATCCGTTTGGCATGTGTGCCGCCTATATACTGGAACAGAGGCAGTTTTAAAGCTTTCGCAGCCGCCCTGGCCGTGGCCATAGACACCCCCAGCATAGCATTCGCCCCCACATTGCTCTTGTTTTCTGTCCCGTCTGCCTCCAGCAGCAGGGAGTCAACAGCGTTCTGGTCCAGTGCGTTCTCTCCCAAAATGGCATCTGCCAGTTTTGTATTCACATTGGAAACTGCCTTCTCCACGCCCAGCCCCATATATTTCCTCTTGCTGCCGTCCCTGATCTCCACTGCCTCAAATGTTCCGGTGGATGCCCCAGACGGAACCATCGCCCGGCCTGTCGTACCGTTGACGCCCACAATCCCTTCTCCCACTGTCACTTCCACTTCTACAGTGGGATTTCCTCTGGAGTCCAAAACCTGCCTGCCATGCACTTTCCTGATCGGCAAATATCGGTACATAAATACTACCTCCTAACATGATAATAATTTCAACTTTCCCGAAAGTAGTATCTCCGAAAATGTACCGATACATACACGCCACACACCGATCATTCTTTCACAAGCAGCGATTCCCCTGTCATCTCTTTCGGCTGTTCCATCCCCATCAGTTCAATCAGAGTGGGGACAATGTCAGCCAGTCTCCCGCCCTCACGCAGCCTATAGGATGGGTCTGCATTGACCAGTAAAAACGGCACTGGATTGGTGGTATGAGCGGTAAATGCCTCTTTGGTTTCATAGTCAATCATCTGTTCTGCATTGCCATGGTCAGCGCAGATAAACATCTGCCCGCCTGTCTCTTTCACCGCGTCCACGGCTCTGCCCACGCATGCATCCACCGCTTCTATGGCCTGGACAGCCGCCTCTCGGACTCCTGTATGTCCCACCATATCCGGGTTTGCGAAATTGCAGATAATCACATCATATTTTCCGGATACAATGGCCTCCACCAGTTTATCACACACCTGAGGCGCGCTCATCTCGGGCTGCATGTCATAAGTGGCCACTTTGGGGGAATTTACCAGAATCCGGTCTTCACCGGGATTGGGTTCCTCTTTGCCCCCGTTAAAGAAAAAGGTCACATGGGCGTACTTCTCAGTCTCCGCAATCCTGGCCTGGGTCATCTGATGAGCTGCCAGATATTCCCCGAAGGTATTATTAATCTCTTCTTTCTGAAAAGCCACCAGCTTATTCTCAATGGTCTCATCATAATCTGTAAAACACACATAAGTCAGCTCCAGCTTCTGTTCCCTGGCAAATCCCGTAAATACATCGTCCACAAAGGCTCTTGTGATTTCCCGTGCACGGTCAGGGCGGAAATTGAAAAATACCACGGAATCTTTATTCTTTATGGTGGATACCGGATGTCCGTCTTTGGTAACCACAATGGGCTCTACAAACTCATCTGTGACTTCTGCCTGATAGGACTCCTCCACGCCTTCTGCCGCGCTCTCGTTTGTTTTCCCTTCTCCCAGCGTCAGTGCCCGGTAAGCCCGCTCTACACGCTCCCACCGGTTGTCCCGGTCCATGGCATAGTAACGGCCTGTTACAGTGGCGATTTTTCCCACACCGATTCTGCCCATCTCTTTTTCCAGTTCTTCTACATATCCCTTTCCGGAGGCAGGCGGGGTATCCCTTCCGTCCAGGAAACAATGTACGTACACCTCTGAAAGGCCCTCTCTTTTAGCCAGTTCCAGCAGTCCATACAGATGGGTGTTATGGCTGTGGACACCTCCGTCGGACAAAAGTCCCATACAGTGAAGGGCCGAGTGGTTTTCCCGCGCATTTTTCACAGCAGCCAGCAGGGCCTCATTGTTAAAAAATGTCCCTTCCTGAATTTCTTTTGTAATCCTGGTCAGTTCCTGATATACGATACGCCCTGCGCCCATGTTCAGGTGTCCCACTTCCGAATTTCCCATCTGGCCTTCCGGAAGCCCTACTGCCAGACCACTGGCAGAACCTTTTACAAATGGATACTGGGACATCAGCTGGTCCATCACAGGGGTGCCGGCCTCGCAGACAGCATTGGCTTCGCAATTTTCGTTCAGGCCATAGCCGTCCAGAATCATCAAAACGGTTGTCTTTTTACTCATTCTAATTCTCCTTATCTGCCTTATATACCCGAAGTACTGCAGCTATTTCTTTGATAGTTGCCTGAGCTTTTAATGTATTGATTGCTTTTTCCAGATCTCCTTCTCTAACAGAATCGGTGATGACCACCAGCTCTGCCGTTCCCTCCGGAGCCTGCCTCTGGATAATCTGGGCCAGACTGACCTGATTCTGCGCAAAAGCGTTGGCTGTGTCGGTGAATACCCCGCATTTATCTTCCACCAGCATACGCAGGAAAAAGCTGTTTTTGGTGTCTTCCATTTTCTTAATGGGCAGTTTTTTGTAGCAGGAACAGCTGATGCGGCCGCAGCAATTGTTCTGGATATTTCTTGCAATGTCAAACACATCTCCTACTACCGCGCTGGCTGTGGGAAGGCTTCCGGCCCCCCGGCCAAAGAACATTACATTTTCTACTGCATCCCCGTGGAGGAACACCGCATTGTAGGAATCATTCACAGAAGCCAGAGGATGCGTGCCGGATATGAGCATGGGGCACACATAAGCCTCAATGCCCTCCTGGTCACAGCGCGCCACACCCAGCAGTTTGATGGTACATCCCATTTCTCTTGCATACTGAATATCTTTGGCTGTGATTTTGGTAATGCCCTCAATGTGCACATCGTCCAATACCACACGGGAGTGGAAACCGATGGATGCCATAATGGCCACCTTCCGTCCTGCGTCCAGACCTTCAATGTCCGCCGTTGGGTCCGCTTCCGCATACCCCAGTTCTGTGGCCAGGGCCAGGGCCTCTTGGAATTCCATGCCCTCCTGCTCCATCTTGGTCAGAATAAAGTTGGTGGTGCCGTTGACAATTCCCATTATCTCTGTAATGTTGTTCCCCAGCAGGCATTGTTTCATAGGGCGGATAATGGGGATTCCGCCTGCCACAGCTGCCTCAAACAGAAAATCACATTTATGTTCTGCCGCCGCGTCCAGCAGCTCTCTGCCGGAGACAGCCACCAGATCTTTATTGGCTGTCACCACATGTTTTCCCGCCCGCAGAGCCGCCAGGATACAGGTTTTTGCCGGCTCCAGGCCCCCCATCAGTTCGATGACGATCTCAACGGTATCATCCTCTACCACTTCTCTCCAGTCACTGGTGAGAATCCCTGTATCTTTTTCTTCCACCTGGGAAATCACTTCTTCTGGGTCTTTCACGGCAATTCTTCGGATTTCCAGTTCTACCCCCAGCTTATTTACCATTTCTGCCTGTTGGGATTTCAGAACCTGATAAGTCCCCATCCCCACTGTACCCAGCCCTAATAGGCCGACCCCGATTTTTTTCATTCTCAATCTCCTTTTATTGTACATTGATATATTCGGCGATTTTTAATCACCCAATATACTAGTACAACATTGCATAAATACCAGTGAATTCTGTACCCGCTATTTCTGCCA
>CAJURF010000034.1 GCA_910588825.1 uncultured Lachnospiraceae bacterium | reverse complement strand
AAAGTATTGTTTTTTCAATGTTCAACACATCATACGGTGTGGGAAGTTTGAGTTCAAAATTAAAATATTCTGAAGAACAGGAGGTAGTTGATGTGTGCACGGCAATTGAAGAAATGAAAATGGAGAGTAAACTAGAGGGAAAAATCGAAGGAAAAATCGAAGGCTCCATTGAAACTTATAGAGAGTGTGGTGTTTCGTTTCCAGATGCCATCCAGCGTTTGGCTGATAAATTTAACCTTTCTTTACAGAAGTCAGAGGAAGAAGTCACAAAATACTGGAAATAATAGTAAAAGAAGCAGTGCATCCTGGTCTTCTACACCTTTGAATAAGAAAAAACTTATTTATTACGGAGACAATATTGATACACGGCAATTACATACGTTGAAAGAACGATGTAAATACCGCAAAACAGGAAAAAATCATAGACAATGGTAGATATATACAAAATTTTTCCTGTGCCAATGATAAAATTTATGTCATGGAAATCTACTCTTTATCAGGAAAATTGTTATCCGAAGTTGATTTTCATGAATTATCCAGTTTAATTAATACTGCCAAAACAATGAAAAGACTTATTTTACATATCCCCTCTTTAAGAGTTCTGAATTTCACTCCGCTCACTATCCCCCCTCCACAAATAATTTTCAATCAAGCTGCTTCAAGATAGTACCCAGCATACAAACAGGTAACGACCATATCATCAGAGAGATCAAAAGGCCGGCTGTCCCAATCACAATAAGCTTCCTCATCAGACGGCTGCAGATACGGTATAATACTTTCCATTAAAAACTTCGACTCTTCCATAATTAAATATAAGAGCAATTCCTCCGTAACAGTATTGGCGATAAAATCCTTTTTACCTGCATTCTGGTCTGGCAATATCTTCCAGTTTAGTGTTTTGTAGATACTTTTTGACATGTCACTATAATGTCATTACATCATTTTTATTGGGGAAACATTTTTATGAAAAATATTTCTAATCATTGCATTTTCCCTCAAATAGAGATATAGTAATGTGGATAGACTACCGCAAAACGCAGTTGATATAAGGAATTATATGTAAATTAATTTCCAAGAACGTTTTTAAAAACGGAGGAGATCATGAACATAAGAAGGATTCTGGCGGTCTGGACCGCGAAAGCCGCCTGCGGCATCTGCAGGCATATGGGAAGACAGGGTGTGACCTGGGCCGGAAAACTGGCATTGATGATTTATCCCCCCATTTTACAGGAAATGGCAGGAGAAATCCAAAAGAAAATCTTTATTGTATGCGGAACCAACGGCAAAACCACCACCAACAACCTGCTCTGCGCCGCCCTAGAGTCAGAGGGGGAAACAGTTATCTGCAACCGCACAGGCTCCAACATGCTCAATGGAGTGGCGGCGGCTTTTGTCCTGGCGGCGGATATAAGGGGAAGGATTTGCGCAGACTATGCCTGCATTGAGGTGGATGAAGCTTCCACCCGCCACATTTTTCCCCGTTTCCACCCGGATTATATGGTGCTGACTAATCTGTTCCGGGACCAGCTGGACCGATACGGAGAGATCGACATTACCATGGACATTTTAAAGGAAGTCATCCGCAGCGCGCCCCATATGGAGCTCATTGTCAACGGTGACGACGCCCTGTCCGCCTGCCTGGCCATGGAATGCCAGAACCCATGGATCACTTACGGCATCAGCGAACCTGTAACCGACGCTTCTGATGACAAGGAGATGCGGGAAGGGCGCTTCTGCCGAAAATGCGGCGCCAGGCTGGTATACCGTTTTTACCACTACAGCCAGCTGGGGGATTATGCCTGTCCCCAGTGCAGTTTTGCCCGTCCCCCTATTGATTACGACGCCCGGGAGGTACAGGTGGGGGGACAGCTTTCTTTTGCCGTGGGAAGAGAGCGTATTGTGGCCAACTACCGGGGATTTTACAATGTGTACAACATTCTGGCCGCCTATGCCGCCGGAAAACACGCAGGGCTTACCCTGAAAAATTTTAACCGGATGCTGAAGGATTTCCATCCTGAAAACGGCAGAATGGAACAATTCCGCATTCAAAACACAGGAATTATCTTGAACCTTGCCAAAAACCCGGCGGGTTTTAACCAGAATATCTCCGCTGTCATGGCTGACCAAACCCAAAAGGACCTGATTATCGTCATCAATGACAATGACCAAGACGGTACTGATGTGTCTTGGCTGTGGGATGTGGATTTTGACCGTTTTGCCTCAGAACAGATCCACTCCATCACTGTCAGCGGCATCCGATGCCAGGATATGCGCCTGCGGCTGAAATACGCGGACATCCCGTCTTATCTGGAAGCGGATGTGGAAAATGCCATCCTGGCAAGGCTGACAGACGGCTGCGGAAACCTGTATGTACTGGTGAACTATACTGCTCTGTTCAGCACCAGAAATATTCTGAAAAAACTGGAGGAAATCAGACCATGAAGCAGCACACCCAGACTATGCAGCTGACCATCGGGCACCTCTACCCGGACCTGTTGAATTTATACGGCGACAGGGGCAATATCGCCTGCCTGATGAAACGGTGCCAGTGGCGGGGAATCGGTGCCAGCACCATAGAATTCGAAAGTGAAGACACGGTAGATTTCAAAAAACTGGATATTGTCCTTTTAGGCGGCGGCTCTGACCGGGAGCAGATTCTGGTCTGCAGAAAACTAAAGAAAATCCAGGCAGATTTTAAAACATATGTGGAGGATAACGGAGTTGTCCTAGCCGTGTGCGGAGGATACCAGCTGCTGGGAAAATATTATGAAACCAGAGAGGGCACCATCGAAGGACTGAATCTGGTGGATTTATACACCAAACAGGGAAAGGACAGGCTCATCGACAACATAGTCCTTCAAAGTCCTCTGTGCAGCATGCCTGTGGTGGGATTTGAAAACCACGGAGGCAGAACATTTATCAACAATAACCGTCCTTTGGGAAAGGTTCTGTACGGGTCGGGAAATGATGGGGAAAGCGGTTATGAGGGCGTGATCTATAAAAATGTAATAGGCACTTATCTCCACGGTCCTCTGCTGCCGAAAAATCCCCAGCTGTGCGATTATCTGATTCAAAAGGCATTGGAACGAAAGTACGGTTCTCTGAAACTTCCGCCTCTGGACGACAGCCAGGAACAGGAGGCGAACACATACATGGTACAGCGGCTGATCAAATAGTACCGTAAATTTTAGGAGGGGATTTCCATGAAAATAAAACGCAAATGCTGGATGCTCTGTTTTGCCCTGATGCTGGGACTGGCTGGATGCGCCAAAGAAAGCATCCCGGCAGGCAATGCCGTTTCCCAGACCCAGACATCCTCTGAAAACAAAAGCATCCTGGATTCTGAAGCTGTAAAGAAAAATCAAAAAACAGCAGCCATCTCCATGCCGTCCCAGTCCAGTGAGAAATGGATCAATGGCGCCGCAATGATGAATACACTGCTCACAGACAATCATTTCCAGGTGCTGGTGGAATTTGCGGAAGATGACCCCAGACAGCAGATTGGCCAGCTAAAGGAATTTATCGAACAGGACGTGGACTGTCTCATTGTGGCCCCGGTTCCCTCTGCCGATTTGACAGAAGTTTTGGAACAGGCGAAAGAAAAAGAAATTCCTGTCATCTCTTATGACCGCCTGATTATGGACACTGACGCAGTGGACTATTACGCAGGATTCGATAATCTGCAGGCTGGAAGGCAGATCGGAGAATATATTGTTCAGGAAAAGAACCTGGAAAAGACTTCTTCCGACGGCAAATCAAAGACCTATACAATTGAATTTTTTATGGGAGACCCCCAGGATTACAGCGCAAAAATGGTCCATCAGGGAATCATGGAGGTTTTAAAACCTTATCTGGATGCCGGTACCCTGGTGTGTAAATCCGGACGGACAAAATTCGAAGACACTGCCATTCTCTATGAATCTCAGGAGACTTCCCAGAAAAACTGCGAAGCCCTGCTGGACGCCAATTATCTGGACGGCCATCTGGACATTGCCTGTACATCCTCAGACACCCTGGCTTATGGCGTCCGCACAGCCCTGGAGAACAGATCTTACACCCAGGGGGATGACTGGCCGCTGGTAACCGGGCAGGATGCCCAGCTGGCCGCTGTCACTGACATATTAAGCGGCTATCAGGCAATGTCTGTGTTCCGTGATACCCGCCAGCTGGCCCAGCAGTGCGCTGACATGGCTGTGGACTGTATGCAGGGCCAGAAACCTGTGACCAATGACAACAAGCAGTATAAAAACGGAACCAAGGCAGTCCCCTCTTATCTGTGCGGTACGGAAATGGTGGACTTGAAAAATTATAAGGATGTCCTTGTGGACAGCGGCTATTACACCAAGGACCAATTATAACTATAAGATAAACTATAAAATGATTCGTAAACAACCGCCCCGCATTTGAAGAAACAAAAGGGACTGTGGGAAAATGAATACACCATATATGGTGCAGATTCGTCATTTTCCCACAGTCCTTTTCTATACTCAGTGACAACCACCCTGTTTTTCAGATTCCCTGCCGCTGAATAAAATGATATCCAGGGTCTGTCTAGAGTGTGTTTGAAAATTGCTTTATGTCAACCATACGCCCCAGGCTATTTATCATGAATCTGTCCATGCAGTTCCTGCAGTGAGCTTACCTGTCCGCTCTCGTGGGTCCGCACATAAAAGATTCCGCTGGCTGTTGCCCTGGCCGCAGCAATGGTGGTCATATAGGGAACCCTCGCTTTTACTGCCGCTTTTCTGAGATAACTGTCATCATTGACGCTGTCTTTGCCCACCGGTGAATTTATGACCAGGTCAAACTCCCCATTGGTAATCATATCCAGCACATGGGGCCGTCCCTCGTACAGCTTTTTCACCAGACGTGCTGGAATGCCTGCCTCCTTAATCAGTTCACAGGTTGCTCCCGTGGCGGCAATCTCAAAGCCGCACTCATGGAAATGCTTTGCCACTTCCGCCACTTCCGCTTTGTCTTTTCTGTTCACAGAAATCAAAACCTTTCCCTTCAGAGGCAGTTTCATGCCTGCTGCCTCCTGAGCCTTATAGAAGGCATCTCCGTAAAAATCAGACAACCCCAGCACTTCTCCTGTGGAGCGCATTTCCGGCCCCAGAATCGGGTCCACTTCCTGGAACATATTGAAGGGGAACACTGCCTCTTTCACCCCGTAATAGGGAATGTTCTGTTCTTTCAGTTCCGGCACGGGAGACGGCCTGCCTGTCAGCTGGGAGGTAATAATCTCTGTAGCCAGAGGAACCATACGTATATTGCAGACTTTCGATACCAGGGGCACCGTGCGGGACGCTCTCGGGTTGGCCTCCAGCACGTAGACACGCCCGTTCTCGATGGCGTACTGCATATTCATCAGCCCTTCCACATGCATCTCCTCTGCAATTTTCCGTGTGTATTCCTTGATGGTCTTCACATTCTCCTCAGAAATGTGTACAGAAGGAATAATGCAGGCGGAATCTCCGGAATGCACTCCCGCCAGTTCTATGTGCTCCATAACCGCAGGCACAAAGGCATGGGTTCCGTCGCTGATGGCATCGGCCTCGCACTCTGTGGCATGGTTCAGGAAACGGTCGATGAGAATGGGACGGTCAGGGGTCACGCCCACAGCGGCATTCATATACTGGGTCATGCTTTCTTCATCATAGACCACTTCCATGCCCCGGCCTCCCAGCACATAGGAGGGCCGTACCATCACCGGATAGCCAATTTTCTCCGCGATTTTAAGAGCCTCAGCCACATCTGCCGCCATACCTGACTCAGGCATGGGAATCTGAAGCTTGTCCATCATAGTCCGGAAGCTGTCCCTGTCTTCAGCCATATCAATGACAGACGGGGAAGTCCCTAAAATGCGGACCCCGTTTTTCTCCAGGTCTGCCGCCAGATTCAGCGGCGTCTGGCCGCCAAACTGGGCAATAACGCCCACAGGCTTCTCTTTTCTGTAGATACTGAGCACATCCTCCAGGGTCAGCGGCTCAAAATACAGTTTGTCCGAAGTATCATAGTCTGTGGATACCGTCTCCGGATTACAGTTTACAATAATTGTCTCAAAGCCCAGCTTTTTCAGTGCCAGAGAGGCATGGACACAACAGTAGTCAAACTCGATTCCCTGGCCAATACGGTTGGGACCGCCGCCCAGAATCATAATCTTTGGTTTTCCCTGCGACACCGGGTTCTTATCCGGAGCATTGTAAGTGGAATAATAGTAAGCACTGTCCTGGGTTCCGCTCACATGAACCCCCTCCCAGGCTTCCTCCACCCCAAGATTTGTCCTCTGGTTACGGATGGCTTCCTCTGGAACTTCCAGAAGCTGGCTGAGATATTTATCGGAGAAACCGTCTTTCTTGGCCGCTGTGAGCAGTTCGTCCGGCAGAGCGCCGCCCCGGCAGGCCAGAATCTGTTCCTCTTCCTCCACCAGCTCTTTCATCTGTTCAATGAAATACCGTTTTACCTTGGTAATCTCATAGATTTCCTCCACAGACGCACCCTTTCTCAGAGCCTCATACATGACAAAATGACGCTCGCTGGAGGGGGTAATCAGCAGCCGCAGCAGTTCTTCTTTTGTCATAGTATCAAAATTTTTGGCATGACCCAGCCCGTAACGCCCGGTCTCCAGACTGCGGATGGCCTTCTGGAAAGCCTCTTTGTAGGTTTTCCCAATGCTCATAACCTCGCCCACGGCGCGCATCTGTGTCCCAAGCTTGTCCTCCACCCCTTTGAATTTCTCAAAAGCCCAGCGGGCGAACTTGATCACCACATAATCCCCGTCAGGCACATAGCGGTCCAGGGTTCCGTATTTACCGCAGGGAATGTCTTTCAATGTGAGCCCTGCCGCCAGCATAGCCGATACCAGCGCAATGGGAAACCCTGTAGCCTTGGAGGCCAGTGCCGAAGAACGGGATGTCCTGGGATTAATCTCAATGACCACCACCCGGTCAGACACCGGGTCATGGGCAAACTGTACATTGGTGCCCCCGATTACCTGTACCGATTCCACAATCCGGTAAGCCTGCTCCTGAAGCCGTTTCTGACATTCCTCGGAAATGGTCAGCATGGGGGCCGCACAGAAAGAGTCGCCTGTGTGCACGCCCAGCGGATCAATATTTTCAATAAAGCAGACTGTGATCATATTGTTCTCGGAATCTCTGACCACCTCCAGCTCCAGTTCCTCCCATCCCAGGATGGATTCTTCCACCAGCACCTGCCCCACCAGGCTGGCCTGAAGCCCACGGGCGCAGACGGTTTTCAGTTCCTCTTTATTGTAGACAAGTCCGCCGCCTGCACCGCCCATGGTATAGGCAGGGCGCAGCACCACCGGATACCCCAGGCGCCCGGCTATATCCAGTGCTTCCTCCACACTGTAGGCCACCTCGCTGCGGGCCATCTCAATGCCCAGCTTGTCCATTGCATTCTTAAACTCAATACGGTCTTCTCCACGCTCAATGGCATCCACCTGGACTCCGATCACTTTCACGCCATACTTCTCCAGCACCCCGGCTTTATGAAGCTCTGCGCAGAGATTCAGTCCGGACTGGCCGCCCAGGTTGGGGAGCAGGGCATCGGGACGCTCTTTCCTGATGATTCTCTCCAGCCTCTCCACATTCAAAGGCTCAATATACGTCACATCCGCCATCTCCGGGTCTGTCATAATCGTGGCGGGATTGGAATTCACCAGCACAATCTCATAGCCAAGACTGCGCAGCGCCTTACACGCCTGTGTGCCCGAATAGTCAAATTCACATGCCTGCCCGATGATAATCGGACCAGAACCAATAATCAGTACTTTGTGTATGTCTGTTCGTTTCGCCATGTTCTTCTCCTTTTCAACAACCATTCAACCGTTCTACTTATTATAATCAACCTGGGGAAAAACGGCAATAGGAAAACGAATGATTGCGAAAGATTACGGAAAGTTTTCCCAGCACTTTCCAAACCTGCCCTCCAGTGATATAATCATAGTATTATTGTCAAAATCAGCGTCACAAAAAGGAGTCCAAAATGCTCTGGTGGATAACAGCGTCACTCTGCGCCTTTTTTATCAAAGGCTTATGCGGCTTTGCCAACACGTTAGTGTTCACAACCATATTAAGCTTTCACACGGCCAACGTAAATATTTCCCCAGTGGAATTGATTCTGGGGTATCCCTCCAATATAATCCTGGCATGGAAAGAGCGCCGGTCCATCCAATGGAACATCTGCCTGCCCCTGGCCTGCATGGTGGCCGCAGGCAGCATTCCCGGCATTTTATTTTTGAAAAACGCCGATACTGGTATCATCAAGATCATCTTCGGTATCATCATCATTTTCATCGGCCTGGAAATGCTCATACGGGAACTGCATCCCCAAAAAACGAAATCATCCAGGGCAGTTTTAATCACCATAGGCATCCTCTCCGGACTTCTGTGCGGCCTGTATGGAATCGGTGCTCTGCTGGGGGCATATCTGAACAGAGTTACTGATAACACCAGTTCGTTCAAAGCCAATATCTGCATGGTCTTCCTGGTGGAAAACACCCTGCGCATGTTTCTATATGCCTGGTGGGGCATCCTGACCTTTGACCTGCTGAAACAGGCCGCCGCTCTCCTGCCGTTTATGCTGGCCGGACTGGCACTTGGTATGCTGAGCAGCCGAATACTGGACGAAAAAGCTATCAGAAAGTGTGTGATTATCATGCTGATGATCTCAGGGGCTGCTTTAATCCTTAACAGTTTATGAAAAAAAGAGAACCGGCACCCCTGACGATACTGGTTCTCTTTTATTACGCATTTTTCAGGACATTCCTCAGCATTTCCATCAGCTCCGGAATATCAATTGGTTTGGCTATATGTCCATCCATGCCTGCATCCAGCGCCTGTTTTTTATCCTCCTCAAAGGCATTGGCCGTCATGGCTATAATCGGAATATTTGAAATTTCCGTATGTTCTAATTTCCGGATTTGTTCTGCTGCCTCGTAGCCATTCATAACGGGCATCTGGATATCCATCAGCACCAGGTCGTACTGCCCAGGTACGGCCTTTTTCAGCCTGTCCACAGCAGCCGCGCCGTCATCAGCTGTCTCCACCTGAAATCCCGCTTCCTGCAGAATCTCCACTGCAATTTCCTGATTGAGCTCATTGTCCTCCACCAGAAGAATTCTTTTTCCATCGAAAATAATATCATCTTCCGGAATGTCACTGGCTGTGCTGTGCACTGTAAACGGTTTCTCCAGAATCTTTCTGAGTTCTGATAAAAAGACCGGCTTAGCGCAGAAAGCGGTAACGCCTGCCTTTTTTGCCTCCTCCTCAATGTCTGACCAGTCATAGGCAGTCAGAATAATAATAGGTGTGTCATCTGCAATCACCTTGCGGATGCGTCTGACCACCTCGACTCCGTTCATATCCGGCATCAGCCAGTCTATCATATAGACAGCGTACTCATCATTCTGCTCCTTGGCCAGCCTGGCCCGAAGCACGGTCTCCTTACCGGAAGTGGTCCAGTCAGGCCGCATGCCGATAGTGGCAAGCATCTTCGTTACACTGGAACAGGTATTAAAATCATCATCAGCCACCAGCGCCCGAAGCCCTTTCAGCTCTGGGATCACCTCCCGCCTTACAGGACCGGAACAGGTCTTAAACTGCAAGGATACGGTAAAGGACGTTCCCTTTCCCACTTCACTCTCAACGAAAATCGAACCTCCCATCATATCCACTATATTCTTAGTAATTGCCATACCAAGCCCTGTGCCCTGGATTCCGCTGACTGTGCTGGTTCGCTCCCGCTCAAAAGGCTCAAACACATGCTCTAAGAACTCCCGGCTCATCCCGATTCCCGTATCCTTCACCTGGAATTCATAGGAAGCACAGCCTTTTGGCGCACTTCCTTTCTGCCGGACACAGACGCTGACAATGCCGCCGGGTTTTGTAAACTTCATGGCATTGCTGAGCAGATTCAGCAGAACCTGATTCAATCTCAGTTTATCGCACAGTACATTCTCGTGGATCACATCCGCTGTATCAATATAGAATTCCAGCTGCTTAGATGTAATGTCCGCCTGTACAATGGTCTTCAGGTCATGCATAATCTCCGGAAGAGAAGCTTCCTTCTCCTCAATCTTTACCTTTCCGCTCTCGATGCGGCTCATATCCAGCACATCATTAATCAGGCTGAGCAGATGATTGCTGGACGTGGTGATCTTGGACAGATAATCCTGCACCTGTTCCACGTTATCAATGTGAGCCGCCGCAAGGGATGTAAAGCCGATGATGGCATTCATAGGCGTCCGGATATCGTGGGACATATTGTTGAGAAATGTAGTCTTTGCCCGATTGGCATGCTGAGCCGCCGCCAGTGCATCCTCCAGTTCTATCTTCTGCTGCTTCAGCTGGGCCTCCATCCTCTTCTCATCGTCAATATCCATGAAAAGCCCCACAAAAGTCACCGGCGATCCGTCTTGTCGCCTGGACAGCCTCCCCGCCGCATGAAACCATCTCCATCCTGCATTTTTCGTCATCACACGATATTCCACATCATAAGTCTTTTCATCTGTATAGTCTCTCACTGTAGCCCAGTATTCACTCAGCACCCGTTCCCGGTCTTCCTCATGCAGCAAATCTGACCAGGATTCCAGCTGATTAGGAAAGTCCTCCTCACTTTCATATCCCAGCATCCTCCGGAATACATCAGTCCATGTACAAGATACCATCTCTGCATTCTCATTAAATTCCATACTCCATGGCCCGGACCCTATGGCAGCCTGAATATTTTTCATAGCCGCCTGCTGCCGCTCAATCTGCATATAGGCGTCCCTGATTCTGTTTCCATCTGCCTTTTCCTGTTCCAGAAGAAGTTTTGCATTCTTCCTGTCCTGGACAATCAGCGCGAAAAACACCACGCTCATGGTAATCACGGTAACGATAATCTGAATGGCGCTATGGCTCATCATTTTGGAACTGATGGAGCTGATCTGGCTGCTGATCACACTATCCTGAATCAGGATTGTCAGCATCCAGTTTGTTCCCTCCACCGGGACATAGCAGAGATCCTCCTGAAGCCCTTGATGGCTAAAGGACACCTGCCCGGACCTGCCGTCCGTAAAATCCTTTTCTATCTGTTCATAGCTGAATCCCTCACCAATATCCGCCTCCCTCAGGGATGTTAAAAGATTGCTCCCTGCCTGGAGATATCCAAAATCATCATTGGTCAGCGCCGTACCATTTTGATAATATAAATTGCAGTAAGTCTCATTATCACTGGTCTGTAATGTGAGAGAACTCAGCATTTCGTCAATATTAATCTGGATAAAGCACGCCGTCATCTGAGCCCCCTGGAAAAAAATATCTTTCACAGGAACCGCCAGAATCACCTGCTTCCTGGCTCCATAGAGATTGGAGGTGTTAATCACCGGTTTTGTCAGTTTCTCAGAAAGGAAAGAATATCTGCTCAGTCCGGAAGTGGTGCTGTGTTCTGTATAAACCACTCCATTTTCATCTACCAGCGCAAATTTATCCACATCGCAAAGCCGTTTCACTTTTCCAAGGAAACCTCGCAGTGCCTCCTGAGATTCCAAATCAGATTCTTCCAGCACCTGAAGTGAATGTTCCATCTGTGCAAAGTTATTCTTCAGCTCCTCTGCAACCACCCCGGCCCTCCGGCCAGCCAGTTCCTCCAGATAGAATTCACTGACTTTATTCACTGCCCGGCTTGTTCCCAGCCTGGCACTGTTGGATACCCAGACCGTTGTGATGAGAAGAATGGCTGCAATAATCAGTGCTCCCCAAATGGCAGAAGCCGCTGTCTGCTTTTTCTGCTTTTCATTGATACTATTATACTGTGACTGCTCCATCTTCTTCTCCCGCTGTTTTATTCAATTTCACCGTAAAGGGTCTGAAGCATTGCCGCAGCCCCCTCCTGGTAAATTATGGTAGTGATCTCCTGTGTTTTCTCCGGATACTCATCCCCCGGAAGACACCCGTCTGCTATCTTGACAGCCACCTGAACGGTGTCAAAGCCGATGGAATAACAATCCTGCACGCCCAGAGCGTAAATAATCCCATCTCTGAGATATTGAAGCGCCTCCTGGTCATGGTCCATCCCCACAATCACAATGTCCTCCTGGCGCCCTGCCTCTATCACGGCTCTTGCAGCTCCAACCGGATTGCTCATATTACAGCAGATAATACCGTCAAGGTCGCTGTGGCGTTCCAAAATATCCTGGGTAAGCCCATACGCATTTTCCACAGAGTCCCCATCGTAAGCAGTCTCTACCACTGACATGCCCGGATACTTCTCAATCACATCCTGAACGCCAAGGGCTCTTTCTTCATGGCAGGGTGCTCCTTTTGTCCCCACCAGTACAGCTGTCTTTCCCACATACTGAAGTTTCTCACACAGGGCCTCTGTAAGGTCTGCCCCGTCCTCCCGGTTATGGGTATTGCCCACATAGGCAATCCGTTCACAGCCATCTTCTTTTGATGCGTCAGAACTGGAAAACGTCATAACCTTGTGCCCATCTCTGATAAGTTCATTCACCACAGGCGCGACAATCTCCACATCTGCCACATCCACACCGATCACGTCAAACCCCCTCGAAGACGCCTCTGACAAACGCTGGATCTGATCCTGGGCAGAGACTTCATTGGGTGCCAGATATTCATACTTGATTACAATTCCCCTGTCAGCATACTGCTCTGCAGCATCCTCCAGCCCCAGAGCAACGGCATCCCACCATGGATGCACCATTTTATATGTAAAGTAAAAATTATATGTCTTTTTCAAAGGCTGGTAGGAATCCAGCTCATGGTCAAAGTCCACTGCCTGTTCAGACTGTGTACTTGTACCACTGTCTTGATGCTCCAGGGCCGGCTGGCCGCCCGATAACGCCACAGTATCTTCTGCCCCGCCGCAGCCTGCTATTGCCACACCACACCCGCCAAATGCCGCTGCCAATGCAGTCCAGGCTGCCGCCCGTCTCAGCCGTCTCCTTGGCGGAATTTCATCCTGGCTTATTTTTTGAAACACAACTGTACCGCCCTTCTTACTGTTTATCCTGTTTTTCTCAATATCTCATCCATTTTCTTCAGTTTTGCGGCCTCATCATCCGGGCTGAATGCAAAACACTCACGGATGGTTTCCCGTGTCATAACACCACTTTGCAATCTCCCCAATCAGCTCCAAGGGAATAGGCTTGTGATACAAAAACTGTATAGTCCCTTTACTCGTCTTATAATCTTTGAGCTGCCGGGCATACTCTACAACCGCCTCAGTCCCCGCATACAGGCCGATGTGTTTTTTATGGGCAGCAAACTGAATGATATTGTGCTCTTTCCAAAACGTGGGCATACTCCAGGAAATCCGCTCCTCTGCCTCCGGCAGTGCTTCGCGGATAACATTTCGTATCTCATTCAGATAATGCTGCGCCTCCTCTGTCTGTGCCGCTATATACTCATCAATGGTCTCCGGCGCCTTTCCACAGTAATGACTCTGATTCCTCTTTTTAAACGCGCGGCCGCATTTGGGACATGTCCACATGTTCTTTCTCCTTTTATCTCACATCTATAAATTTCATCTTGAATCTTTTACAGTATAACATGAATCCCTCCGGACTAAAAGAAACTTCTTTATCAGAAGCTTTCCTCATAGTCTATATCATTTTCCTGAAAAAAATGCAGCACCATCCGATCCCACATCTGGTCCAGAGATTTATCCAGAGAAAAGGCGCTCATAGAAGTTCCTGTTGTGCAGCTGAGCTGCCCGGCACTGTACTGAATATTCAGAAACAAACCGTTTATGTGGTCCGGCTCCAGCGAAATCCCGCTCTCCGCCACAGCATGACGGACTTTTTCATAGGACAGGCGGAAAACAAATTTGAACTGAAGGGGCGTCTGCTTTCCCCGTATGATAGAATAGCAGAAAGGTTTCATTTCTTTCCACAGTGAATGGGTGCGGTGGCAGCGCTCTAAAACTTCCTGTGCCTCTTCTGAAAAAAATTCCGGATGAAGAGTTCCTTCTATTATATATGTGTTTCCTGTGGTAATGGAAGCCTCCGACAGCCAAAAGGAGTCAAAACACTCTCCTATCAGCAGCTGGGACATGAATTTTTTCAGATTTGTTATTTTCAGTGCAATCATTGCATACTCCTTATATCTATACATTCATTGGAATGAACTGCCAAACATGCTTTTATCATTATATATGAATTTTTCAAAAAAGAATAGAAGTTTTTGAAAAAGACTTTTCATGCACCGGCAAGTATGGTAGTATAAATGTGGTATTTAATACTATGTAAAGTGGAAAAGAGGACGATATGAGTTATAAAATTGTGATTGACAGCTGCGGAGAACTTCCCGCCGCATACAAAGAAGACGCCCGGTTCGAATCCGTGCCTTTGACATTGATTGTTGATGATGAAGATATTGTAGACGATGATACGTTTGACCAAAAAAGCTTTCTGGCAAAGGTGGCCGCAAGCCCCAACTGCCCCAAGTCTTCCTGCCCTTCACCGGAACGCTACAGACAGGCTTTTGACTGTGAGGCAGAGCATATTTATGGCGTTACTTTGTCAGCTGAACTGAGCGGTTCTTATAACAGCGCAATGCTTGGCAGACAGCTTTTATCTGAAGAAAAGCCGGACAAAAAGATCCACATATTCAATTCCCGTTCTGCCTCTGTGGGTGAAACACTGATTGCCTTAAAAATCCAGGAATGTGAAGAAGCCGGCATGACTTTCGAGGAAGTTGTGACTCAGGTGGAAATGTATATTGACAGCCAGAACACTTACTTTGTGCTGGAAAACCTGGAAACCCTGCGAAAGAACGGGCGCATGAGCAAGGTTAAAGCGCTGGTGGCTTCTGCGCTGAATATCAAACCTGTGATGGGCGCTTCCTCGGAAGGAACCATTCTCCAGCGGGACCAGGCGCGTGGAATCAACAAAGCATTGGTCAAAATGGTGTCCCTGATCGAATCTGAAATCCAAAATGCCGGGATGAAAAAACTGGCCATCTCCCACTGCAACTGTCTGGAACGGGCTGAGATGGTCCGCGATGCCATCAGGGACCGCGTACAGGTACAGGATATCCTTGTTTTGGACACTGCCGGTGTAAGCTCTATGTATGCCAATGACGGAGGTATCATTGTCGTTGTTTAAGTATTCCCGTTTAAGGCTTTTCTTTTGATAAAAAGTATTGTATAATAACAACCGTGCAGATGGAAAACATTCCATTATAAAGAGATAAAGAAGGGGATATTTCATGAGCCAGGAAAAAGTAGACCGTTATAAGGAAAAAAAAGCACGGCGGCACGAAATTTATAAAAAGGAAAAGCGGATGCTGGCATTGGAAAAATTTGCCGGAATTCTGCTCTGCGCTGTGCTGGTGGTATGGGTGGGATATTCTGTCTACGGCAAAGTAACCGCATCCCAAAACTCAAAAGTCCATGAAACGGTTATGGACACTGGGGCAATCGACGATTACCTGTCTGACCTAAATACAGACGAGTAAAGTTCTGTAGGAAAATCAAAAACCAGACAAAAACGAGACAAAGAACCCCCGGGAAGTCATTCCTGGGGGTTTTTGACAGAAAATTATAATTTTACAACGTTGGCAGCCTGCATTCCGCGGGCTCCTTCGGTCAAATCATAAGAAACAGCCTGGCCTTCATCTAAAGATTTAAAGCCTTCTCCCTGAATAGCAGAGAAATGTACAAATACATCAGCTCCGTCTTCTCCGGTAATAAAACCATATCCTTTTTCTGCATTAAACCATTTAACAGTACCTTTGTTCATAATGTTACCTCCATAAAAAATAAAAAATGAGATGATGCTGTAAAGGATCTCCCTGTACAGCGGTAAATGCTGCTGGTGAACCGAAGACAAGACGGGCAGCAGTTTTCATTTCTGCCTGATACAAATAAACGAATAACCCGAAAACACTTCCAACTTTAAGAACTAAGCGGCACAGCCGCTCTTAATCCCCACCCCCACTACCTGCGAAGGAGTTTCGCCTGCTTTGCGCACGGAATGCACATTAGGCGGCAGTCCGGCACCAATTACGGATCATATTTCCTACAGACCCAAAAATTCACCAGCTTTTACAGACTATATTGTTGTAATATAATCTCTAAAAACTAGTGATTCTCTCTTACAGCGTATAGCCTTAACCAAGCAGTTCCTATTATAAGTGGGGCATTTGAAAAAGTCAAGGAGAAATTTGGTTTTTTCAATAACTATTCCTCAGTTTCTGGGGCGGCTGGCAACTTTTTCGTGCCAAAGCAGAAGAATCATGTTATAATCGAGAGAACGTACTATATATTCAGTGATTTAAAATCGCCGGATATAAAATAAACAGAAATATTTGGAGGTGTTTATGGGTATTTTGATCAAAGGAGGCCGGGTCATTGATCCGGATACAAAGCTGGATGAAGTCACAGATGTGTATATCGAAGACGGACTAATCCAAAAAGTGGGAAAAATCAAACAGGGGGAAGCCGACCAGGTTCTGGATGCAAAAGGGTGTTACGTGATGCCGGGGCTGATTGATCTGCATGTACACTTCCGCGATCCGGGGCAGGAGGAGAAAGAAGATATCGCCTCCGGCGGAAAGGCCGCAGCAAAAGGGGGATTCACAACGGTCCTGGCCATGCCAAATACCCATCCGGTGATTGACACAGCCAGCCGTGTAAATTATGTACATCACAAAGCTGATGAGGTGTCTCCCATCCATGTACTGCAGGCCGGCGCCATCACAAAGGGACAGAAAGGGACCGAGCTGGCCGATATTGAAGAGATGATCCAGGCAGGTATACCGGCTATTTCCGAAGACGGAAAATCTGTTATGAACTCTCAGCTGTATCTGGATGCCATGCTGATTGCCAAGAAGCATAACATTCCCGTTATGGCCCACTGCGAAGACCAGATGCTGGTGGGCAGCGGCTGCATGAACGATGATGAGAAAGCCGCCCAACTTGGTCTTCCTGGGATCAGCAGTATGGTAGAGAACATCATTGTGGCCAGAGACATTTTCCTGGCACAGGATGCAGGTGTGCATCTGCATCTGTGTCACTGCTCCACCAAACAAAGTGTGCATATGCTCCAGCTTATTAAAGATACGGGGTGTTCCGTCACGGGAGAGGTTTGTCCCCACCATTTCACATTGTGCAGTGAAGACATTCCAGGGGATAATCCTAACTTTAAAATGAATCCGCCTCTTCGCAGACACGAGGACAAAGAGGCCCTGCGAAAAGCTCTCAAAGAAGATGTTGTGGACGTGATCAGCACGGACCATGCCCCCCATACACTTAAAGAAAAAGAGGGTTCTATGAAAAATGCCCCCTTCGGGGTTGTAGGCCTGGAAACCTGTGTGCCGCTGGTCATTACTGAGCTGGTGGACAAGGGAATTCTGACCCCTATGCAGATGGCGGAAAAAATGAGCCGCAATCCCGCGCAGATTCTCAATCTGGATAAAGGCACCTTGAGAGAAGGCAAGGCTGCGGACATTACCATCATTGATCCGGATGAGGAGTACATCATTGATGCCCGAACCTTCGTGTCCAAGGGAAAGAATACACCATTTAATGGAAGAAAAGTAAAAGGCAGGGTGACAGCCACTATCTGCGATGGAAAGATTGTCTACCAGGCCGGACAGATGGAGAATGACTTATGATTGAAAAACTGATTGAGAAAATAAAGAAAACCCAGGCCCCTGTTGTGGTGGGTCTGGACCCTATGCTTGACTATATCCCAGGCTTTCTTTTAAAGGAAGCTTTTGCCCGGCACGGGGAAACCCTGGAAGGCGCCGCTCAGGCAGTCTGGGAATTTAATAAAGGCATCATAGATGCGGTCTGGGACCTGATTCCCGCTGTAAAACCACAGATTGCCATGTATGAACAGTTTGGCATTCCCGGACTAAAAGCATATAAGCAGACGGTAGATTACTGCCATGAAAAGGGCTTGATTGTCATCGGCGATATCAAGCGGGGGGATATCGGTTCCACCTCCGCAGCATATGCCGCCGGACACCTGGGAAGGGTGCAGGTTGGCAGCCGGTCCTATGCACCTTTTGACGAAGACTTTGCCACTGTAAATCCCTATCTGGGCTCCGACGGGGTAAAACCTTTTGTGGAAGTGTGTAAAGAATACAAAAAGGGCCTGTTCATCCTGGTAAAAACTTCCAACCCTTCCAGCGGGGAATTCCAGGACAGGCTCATAGACGGAAAGCCTCTATATGAATGGGTAGGAGAAAAGGTGAACCAGTGGGGGCTGGAACACATGGGCCGGGATTACAGTTACATCGGTGCAGTCATCGGCGCCACCTATCCGGAAATGGGAAAGGCCCTTCGAAAGCTTATGCCCCGCACATTTTTCCTAGTGCCGGGTTATGGCGCCCAGGGGGCGTCTGCCGCTGACCTGGCGGACTTTTTCGGAGACGACGGCTTGGGAGCTATTGTTAATTCTTCCCGGGGGATTATCGCGGCTTATAAGAAAGAGCCGTACGCATCTTTCGGCGAAGAGGGATACGCCCAGGCTTCCCGAAAAGCCGTGGAGGATATGGCTGCCGACCTTCTTCAGGCATGGAAACGCGGCTGAGCTGCAAAAAGCTGAAACCTGAGATAACAACGGAGGAACACGAATATGGAACACACACAAGGGCAGTATAAACAGAAGGAAAACTGCCGGGTAATCCGCCAGGAATCTGTGGGGAACCACATCTACAGCCTGTGGCTGCACACCGAAACCATCGCCGGATGCGCCCAGCCGGGACAGTTCGTAATGGCATACAGCAAGGATAAGAGCCGTCTTCTGCCCCGCCCCATCAGCGTGTGCCAGACAGATGGGAATGCCCTGCGTCTGGTATACCGGACAGCCGGGGAGGGGACCAGAGAATTTTCCGCATTAAAGACTGGAGACTTCCTGGAACTTATGGGCCCCCTGGGAAATGGATATCCTCTTGATGAGGGTGAGGGAAAAAAGGTTCTGCTTTTAGGAGGCGGCATCGGCATTCCGCCCCTGCTGGAGACAGCCGCCCACTTAGCAGGCAGTGTGACAGCAGTGCTGGGATACAAAGATGAGATTTTCCTGAAGGAAGAATTTGAAAAGTTCTGCCCTGTGGTATGCGCGGTGGAGCACACACAGGATGATACCGCAGATGCTGTAACGGGCAATGTACTGGATGCTGTCAGAAAACGGGAGCTGGCGGCAGACATAATCTTCGCCTGCGGCCCCACCCCTATGCTGCGGGCAGTCCAGGCTTATGCGGCGGCAGAGCGGATTCCCTGCTGGCTGTCTCTGGAAGAGCGCATGGCCTGCGGAATCGGTGCATGCCTGGGCTGTGTCTGCGACTCGGTCCATGAAGATGAACATTTACATGTGTGCCGGAAACGGGTGTGCAAGGACGGCCCCGTTTTCCTAAGTACGGAGGTAGCCTTATGAAAACCAAAATACGTACAAGTGTGGAAATTGCAGGTGTAACGTTGAAAAATCCGGTAATGTCCGCCTCCGGCACCTTTGGCTCCGGAACGGAATACGCCCAGTACACAGATTTAAACCGGCTGGGCGCTGTGGTAACCAAAGGGGTGGCCAGCGTACCCTGGAGCGGGAATTCCACTCCCCGTCTGGCGGAGACCAGCAGCGGCATGTTAAACGCTGTGGGCCTGCAGAACCCAGGCGTGGAGGTATTCTGCCAGAGGGATCTGCCATTCTTAAAACAATATGACACCCGGGTGGTGGTGAATGTGTGCGGCAGAACCCAGGAGGATTACTGCCAGGTGGTGGAACGGCTGTCTGCAGAGCCTGTGGATATGCTGGAGATCAATGTGTCCTGTCCCAACGTAAAAGAGGGGGGCATTGCCTTTGGACAAAATGCCGGCGCTCTGGAGGCTATCACCCGGGCGGTGAAGAAATACGCCGCCCAGCCTGTCATTATGAAACTGAGCCCTAACGTAACCAATATAGGAGAGATGGCCCGTGCCGCCCAGTCCGGCGGAGCAGATGCCATATCCTTAATCAATACCCTCACGGGAATGAAAATCGATGTGCACAGACGTAAGTTTGTTCTGGCAAATAAAACCGGTGGATTGTCCGGTCCTGCCATCAAGCCGGTGGCAGTCCGCATGGTCTATGAAGCCCATCACGCGTCCGGACTTCCCATTATCGGCATGGGCGGAATCCAGACCGCTGAGGACGCGCTGGAATTTATCCTTGCCGGAGCCAGCGCAGTGGCTGTGGGAACGGCAAATTTTCAAAATCCCTGCGCCATGGCTGATATCATAGATGACATAGAGGCATATCTTGAACAATACGGGATAGATGATATCCGCAGTCTCACTGGGGCGGTGGACGGCTGATGAGATACAGATTAAACAGGCGCGGAGGTGATTACAATGGATAAATATTCTATATTTCGTGACCTTGCCATTATACTGGTAACCGCGAAATGTTTCGGTCTTTTGGCCCGCAGGTGCAAAGCCCCTCAGGTGGCCGGAGAGATCGTAGCCGGTCTTTTAATCGGCCCCAGCATTCTGGGCCTGGTCCAGAGTTCGGACTTTATGGCTGAGCTGGCTGAAATCGGCGTGATTCTGCTCATGTTTTCCGCCGGATTGACCACGGACTTAAAGAAACTAATCAAAACAGGCCCCGTAGCGTTCCTGATTGCCTGCTGTGGTGTGGCAGTCCCTCTGGCAGGCGGAACTCTTTTATACATGGGATTCTATGGAGCGTCCGCAGTGGGGACGGACGAATTTTACCGTGCCATATTCATCGGCTGCATTATGACCGCCACTTCTGTGAGCATTACCGTGGAGGCACTGCGGGAAATGGGGCATTTACAGGGAACAGTGGGCACTGCCCTTTTAAGCGCTGCTATTATAGATGATGTGATCGGAATCATTGTGCTGACATTTGTGATTGGATTTAAAAGCGACTCTGCACAGTCCAGCCAGGTGATCATCCAGACTGTGCTGTTCTTCCTGTTCGCCATTGTGGTGGGGTTAATCAGCTACCGGTTTTTCAAATTCCTGGACGACAGATATCCCCACACCCAGAGGATTCCCATTTTCGGACTTGCGCTGTGTTTCGGACTTTCCTACATTGCCGAGGTTCATTTTGGCATCGCAGACATTACCGGAGCCTTTGTGGCAGGGATTATCCTGTGCAGTATCAAAGACTCTGACTACATAGCCAAGAAAATGGATGTAAGTTCTTCCATGATCTTCGGCCCTGTGTTCTTTGCCAGTATTGGTCTGAAAACAGATATCAGCGATCTCAATGTGAATATCCTTTTATTTTCTCTGGCTTTCATACTGGTAGCGCTGGTTACAAAAATCATTGGCTGCGGACTCATAGGAAAAATCTGCAGATTCAGCACTGCGGATTCCCTGAAAATCGGTGTAGGTATGATGACACGGGGGGAAGTGGCTTTGATTGTAGCGCAGAAAGGGCTTGCTGTGGGTCTGATGGAACCTGTATACTTTACAGCTGTTATCCTGCTGATTATTGTATCTTCCATTGCAACGCCTGTTTTGCTGAAACTTTTATATTCGAGATATCCGGAAAAAGAATATACATGACATAAGGAGATGATCATATCATACGCGAAATTCAAGCACAGCAGATTACTGATGTGATAGAGAAATTATGTATTGAGGCAAATCAACACCTGCCAGAAGATGTGGGGCAGGCACTTCGCTGCTGCCGCAGACAGGAGGACTGGGAAATTGCCCAGGGCGTGCTGGACCAGATTATTGAGAACTTTGAAATTGCCCGCCAGGAACAGGTGCCCATCTGCCAGGATACCGGGATGGCATGTGTATTCCTGGAAATCGGACAGGATGTGCACATTACGGGAGGGGCTTTGTCTGAGGCTGTGGACGAAGGTGTCCGCAGGGGATATGAGAGGGGATATCTGCGCAAGTCTGTGGTAAAAGATCCCCTGTGCCGGGAAAATACCGGGGATAACACCCCGGCCATGCTCTACACGGAGATTGTACCGGGCACCCATATTAAGATATCCGTTGTCCCCAAAGGCTTCGGCAGTGAGAATATGAGCGCTATCCGTATGTTCAAGCCCTCCCACGGCCTTTCCGGCATCAAAGACTTTATTTTGGAAACGGTTGAGGCTGCGGGACCCAATCCCTGTCCTCCCATGGTGGTGGGGGTGGGAATCGGCGGCACCTTTGACAAGGCGGCCCTGCTGGCCAAGAAAGCGCTGATCCGCCCTATTGATTCCTCCCATCCTGATCCATTTTACAGGGATTTGGAAAGAGAGATGCTGGAAAAAATTAATGAACTGGGAATCGGGCCCCAGGGCTTTGGCGGGAGAACCACTGCCATTGGACTAAATATTGAAACCATGCCCACTCACATTGCCGGCATGCCCTGCGCAGTGAATATCAGCTGTCATGTGACACGCCATAGAACAGAGGTGATCTAAAATGGAAAAACATATCCGTCTGCCTCTTACAGAGGAAACTGCCCGCAGTCTTCATGCCGGTGATACCGTCTACCTCACCGGGACGATCTATACCTCCAGAGACGCAGGCCACAAACGAATGTGTGAAGCACTGGAAAAAGGACAGCCCCTGCCATTTGACCCGGCCGATTCCGTAATCTATTATGTGGGGCCCACTCCGGCAAAACCCGGACACGTGATCGGTTCCGCCGGACCCACCACCAGCGGGCGCATGGATGCCTATGCCCCGGCTATGCTGTCTGTGGGCGCCCGTGGGATGATCGGAAAAGGCGCCCGGCTGCCACAAGTTATTGAAGCAATGAAAAAATACAGCGGCGTCTACTTTGGCGCAACCGGAGGCGCAGGAGCGCTTCTGGCCAGATGCATCAAAAAGAGTGAATTGATTGCCTACGAAGATCTGGGCGCAGAAGCCCTCCGAAAACTTTATGTGGAAGACATGCCTCTGGTGGTCATCATCGACAGTGAAGGCAGAAACCTGTACGAAGAAGGAAGGGCCGCTTATCTGAAACACCATACGAAATGAGAAGGAGCAGACAATCATGAAATGTTTGAAATGTGAAAAAGAATCAGAAGACCAGGATGTGGTTATCTATCGGTATACCAATCTGATGGCATCCACTGAGTTAGACGGAAGTTTCCAGATTGCCAAGAAGGAGCTCAGTGTATCCACAGTAAAACTTCCGGCCTACACAAAAGAACGGATTGACGAGATGCGCCTGGCGGGAAAACTGATTATCGAATTCCACGAGACAGGTGCCTGGCCGGAGGGAGCCACCCTGCGTTAGAGCGGACATACCCCTGTTTATCGGCAGCGGACACATCACACAGCAGTATGTGTGATGTGTCCGTTTTTTTGATCAAATTTCAAAGTAAGTAACTGTTGGTAAATACTTGTGCAGATGACGCCGAATAAATCTTCATGTACAAGGTGGATGAATGAAGTGTACTGGACGTGGACGTATGTTATTGACAAAACGCAGTTACCCGAAGATTTGAATAATCCAAATGCACAAGTTCCCGGTCAGCTGCATGCTGTCCTTTCAACCCTGTTATCCTAATTAATTTTAATACAAATATTGCAACATATATGACTTTGTGCTATATTGATACAAGAAAGAACTTTTGACTGTCCAGGTACTACTACATGTACAAAAGTTACAGAATTTAGAACAGAAAACCAATTAGTTAATAAGTATGGCGTATTGGCAACGAGCCTATAACGGCAAAATTTCTTAAAAATGTTTTTAACTGAAGGGTCAAACCTTCACCCAGCTAATAAGCTGGTCAGTTAAAAGTTCTCTCAACTAATACACCCGTTCATAAATACTCGAACACTAAATGCTTGATATTTGTTCCAGTATAAGGCGGCTGAATACGGCGATGGAAGACAACACAGCAATGGCGCAAATAGTGGTGTTTCGTGTATCGGTATTTACAAACACGCTCTAGAGCAAAGGAATATTCATATGGAGAAAGACTATATTGAATTGAAAATCAAGAAACATACAGCCGAAAAAATATACTCAGTTTTCAGACTGCTTATACTGGTGTTCATTCCATATTCAATTTTATCCCTCACCTTTGGCTGGTGGGGGGAGTTGACATACTACCATATTTTTACTGAAATAGGAATGGCTTTGTTTATATCTCTGGGCAGTATTGTGTATATCCGTCTGCTTGATTCTTATCAAATCATCTGGAAGGTATATTTGTTGATTCCTCTGTTCCTGACTTTGCTTTCATCGCCTATTACTATAATATTACAATTCGCAATTCTGACAGAACCGCAATTCCATGATGTCTTGTTGGAATTATGCATGGTTTCCGCTTTTGATTTTATTGTCAGCGGTATATGTTCTGTTTTCTATGTACATTATTTGAAAACGAAAAGAAAAAAGGAAAGGGACTGACAAGAGAACTGACAAAAATCATGCGGCGGCTGTCATACATACATCTTTTGCTTTCGGATGATGAAACAGGGTGGCCGTGGGACAGCCACCCTGTTTCATCTAATCACTGAACCCTCTGAATTTATAACACCCATAATTACTGGTTACATATTCCTTGGGGTATACTTTATAAGAACATTTTGATTCATAAGAAGATGCCTCAAAGATGGCGTATCCATCACCCACAGTTCCCACATACAACATGGTATGCTGAGGGCTGATTAACACATCTCCTGGTTTTATTTTCCCCCATTTTATTTTTTTATAGTACTTGCTGTTCTGCATTGTGGTTGTCATCTGATACTCGATTTTGTCAAACCCCACAGCACTGCCCAAAGCCTGATAGACAAAATAACTGCAGTCGATTCCCTTTGCCGTACCGGCTTTGGGACTATTTCCAAACTTTGCAGTCATGGACTTTTTGGTGATACCTTTTTTCAGAATATCAGCCCATGCCGTGTTGTCATAGCTGTGGTCTGTCATGGAGTAAGGCACTCCGGTATAAGTCTTCCCTGCTGTGAATTTCCTGCTCCGGGTTCCGTCCTCGGCCACAGCCTCGCTGAATGTACCGCTCCCATCTGCCCAGGTGGGGAAAGTGCAGGGAGCTTTCCAGCGGATAGTCACCATTTTCTTTGCCTTATTCAGCGCCGCAAGCCGGGCTTTGCTCAGGCCCTGGTTATTGTAACGCACCCCTTTATATGGTGCATAGGACACACTGCCGGATGCAGGTTTTGACGGCGTTTTCTTTGCAATCACATACTTCTTTGTCTGAGCAGTTGTGAGGAACCCATATCTGACGCTTCCCCCTGCGGTATATTTAACCTGAGTGTATTTCCCCTTGTTCCCCAACACCGTGACCTTTTGTCCTGAGGATATATTTCCATACCCAGGTCCTTTGGGACGGCGGCAGGGTTTCAGATTTGCCCCTGCTGTATATTTTTTCCCCGATGTGTTTGTAAAAACTGCACTGGTCTGAATATAACCGGTTCTGGTCTTTTTATTCTTTGCCTTCCAGGTTATTTTTACACTTTTTTTCGACACTGATTTTATAGAAATTTCATCATTTCCCTGAATAACCGCATACTTCTTTGTCAGCGTTTTATTTTTATAGACCGTGGTGGTTCCTTTTTGGATAGTATAACACTTGGCCGCCGCTGCCCCATAAGACGGCAATGCCCACACACCGCCGAAAACCAGAACAGCCAGTAGTGCTGCCATTATTTTTTGAAATAGCTTTTTCATAACAATTCTGCCCCCCATACCCGTCACTCCTTGATTATTCAACTGCGTCTGATAGAAAATCACAGCATCTCCTTCAATTTCGCAGTAACTGCTGCCGCCAGTTTCCCGTGCCCCTGGGCATCCAGATGCACGCCGTCTTCTTTACATGGGCCGGTATAATCTTTCGCATCCAGAAATTCACATTGATAACGCTCTGCAATTTTTTGGTATTCATCTGCCAGCTGTCTGGAAACTTTCTGGGAAGTTTCATCAAAAGAACCTTCCATCACATCCCCCGCATAATCGGCAGTAACCTCTGGGGGAGATATAATCAGAATCTGAGGAGATTCCACCCCGCCCCACATGAGAGGAGACTGCACCAGACGCACATTCATCTCCAGCCCTTTGGCAATTTCTATAGCCGAATTGCCGAATTTATGTTTGGTATCATTGGTGCCCAGCATAATCACGAAAATGTCAATGGGGTCATGAGTACACAGAACCATGGGAAGCGCCTTGTTTCCATTTCGGTGCGGCTCCAGGCAGTCGTCCAGGGCATTGGTTCGCCCTTTCAGTCCTTCTTCTATGATTCTGCACTCAGGCAGATTCTGGCTGACGATCCCGGTATACCGGACTTTTGGCGGGAATCTTCTCGTTGTAACAGCATTGTAACCCCAGGTGAGGGAATCCCCAAAAAATAGTATTGTTTTCATCTCATTTTGCTCCTATTTTGCCTATTTCTTCAGAATCAAGGCAATAAATTTCAGCTCACCGCTGCCTGTGTTTTCCAGGCCATGGGCATCTCCGTCCCCGCAGAAGGTCACATCCCCGGCCTTTACCGGATATTTCGTGTCGTTGTCCTGATAAATCCCCTCCCCGGAGAGAATATAGTACGTCTCCGTTTCTCCATGGTGCTCATGGCATCCCAGTGAGCATCCAGCCTCCAAAGTCACTTCCGAAAACATCCGGCAGCCAGCGCCTCTCTGCTCATCTGTCAGCAGCTGTTCAATCAGCGTATGCCCCTCTCCACCTGCCATTTTCTCGCGTCTTTCTACTGTTCTTTGTCCTTTACTTGTCATTTTTTATCTTTCCTTTCTTTTTATGTTTTTGTATCAAAACCTCTAACCGCGCACAGAACATATTATATTCCCGTTCCCTGCCGTCAAACCACCGTCTGTCAATTTCCTTAATCTGGTTTAAGCCCGCTTTTTCCACTGCTTCCAGTGCCGCTTCTCTCTGCGACATTCTCCCAGGCAGTGCAGTCTGACAGACTGCCCCCTCCAGGGTATCATACGCCCGAAAGACCTGGTTAAAATCCATAACCGGGTGCAGTCCCACCGGCTCATTGGTGCTGTTATCCACCCACAGCCCCCAGTTTCCCCAGTGCCTGTCTGTATTTCCCACAAGATAATCCAGTATATTCATCATATAATAGGAGTAAGAATCCAGCTCAAGAATATACTCCAGCGGGTTCAACCCCCTGTTCAGAGCATAGACATCAAAAGCCTCTCTGGACACAATGGAATATCTCAAAGATGTAATCAGCCTGCTGGATGATACTTTCTGTCCATCGTACCATGTTTCCTGGTACTTTACCTGCCTGCAGCAAAAACATTGACAGATCTTACTGGCAAGAAGTTCATCTTCCACACAATGGCCGGCTCCGTCTTTCAAAAGAATAAACATATCTCCTTCCCTCAGCCATGCTTTGGGAAAACACCCGCCTGTGGACAGATTATCTGAAATCAGATAGCTGTTTTCCACGGTAATCTCACGTCCCCGCAGTGACAAATCTATCAGAGCATTGTCCAAATGGTTTTCATATAAATTAATCTCTTCAAAAGAAACTTCTTCTCCCTCTTTTCTCACCCAATGAATATCCGTCAGAGTCAGACAGTGATAAGACAGGGCAATCTGGGCCCGGTCCCTGTCAGTCCGGGCCTGAGACGCGCCAATGCTGGACAAAATCTCCTTTGCATATTTCCTGTCCAATGTGAGTAACCTGGAAGCGCACCAGTAATAAAAATTGGTGATATTGTTTACCAGAATATCCAAATCACTGCCTTCCTCCAGGTATAACTGATAGGGCATCCGCCTGCTGTCGTACAAATGACAATGTCCCCTTGTATCCAGGCTGGCGGCTTTTTCGCTTCCATGCATAATTTCATAAACTTCTTTTTGAATCATTTGGTTCCTCTCTGCCAATAGATTACAAAGAATTATATCACCTAATTTCCCGTTGGACAAGGTGTAAAGGTTTTTCCGTGAAATAATATATATGCGGCAATCCTATAACCCCAGATATTCTCCCACCATAAGCTGCAATCCAGAACTACCCGAACGGGTAGTTCCTTTTTCATTCCGCTTATGTTAATATGTGAAAAATAAGCAAAGGAGGGAGAAAATGCCCAGTCACAAAGACCGATATATCCGGCCGGAAAAAGCATGGAAGAAGCTGCGTGCAGCCCAGGACATTGGCCATATTGTGTACATTTACGGAGCCACCGGGTTCGGTAAGACTGAGCTGGCCAGAAGATATCTGGAAAAAGAGTGCCAGGATTTTTGTTATGTTTCCTGTATCGAGGACGGATTCGGTGCCCGGGAGCCGGACGGCCTGCCCCACAGTCTTGTGGCAGTGGTGGATGATCTACAATTTTTAAAGAAAAAGCCCCAGCGGGAGGCAATATTTGCCCTGGCGAATAATCCAGAAGTCTGGCTGATTTTAATCAGCCGCAGTGTGCCGCCCCCCTGGCTGATGCCTCTGTATCTGAAAAAAGGTTTTATCCTTATCGGCGAGGAGGATCTGCGGCTGAACGAAGCGGGTGTTTATGAGTATCTGTCCGGATGCGGCATTTTCCTGGATGAAGGGACTGTGGAACAGATTTGCCAAAACAATGAAGGGAACGCCTGCGCAGTCTGCCATCTGGCCCGGATGCTGGCGGATGGAAAGCCGTACACCCCAAAGCTGGTGGATGAGAATGCCCGGATTTTCCGAGAATATCTGGAACATGAGGTCCTGGACCGATGGGACAAGGAGCTTCTGGATTTTCTCATGAAAATTAGTGTAGTGGACACGTTTACCGTCCCCCTGGCGGAAATGATTACTGGAGACTGCCGCGCCAGGGAAATGATTGAGCGGGCCTGCACTACCGGGAATTTCCTGTTCCGGAAAGGCGAGGTCTGCCGGCTCAGGCCCATTCTCAGGAAGACATTGATGCAGCGGGCCCAGCGGCTGTTCAGAGGACGGATAAAAGAATACCAGTACAATGCAGGTTTGTATTATGAGATACATGGGCAGATCCCAGAAGCCCTGGCTATGTATGGACAGTCCGGACACACTGACCGTATCCGGGAACTTTTGGTTTTAAATGCCAGGCGAAATCCTGGGAATGGATGTTATTATGAGCTGCGGCAGTATTACCTGAGTCTGAGGGAAGAGGACATATATGGCAGTACAGAACTGATGACAGCCATGAGCATGCTGTATTCCCTGCTCATGCGCATGGAAGAAAGTGAATACTGGTACAGCCAGCTGGAAAGCAGAGGGCGCGCCGCACACAAAGCCCAGCGCCGGGAGATTTTCAGTTCTCTCGCCTATCTGGACATTGCCCTTCCCCATCGGGGCAGCGGGGATCTTCTGGGGATTTTCAAACGCCTGCCCTCGCTCATCCGGGACCGGGGGATTTCCCTGCCGGAGTTTTCCGTCACCAGCAACATGCCTTCGCTGATGAACGGAGGAAAAGACTTCTGCGGATGGAGCAGGCGGGACCGGGAGCTGGCTGCGGCTGTGGGAGGGCTGGTGGAGCGTGCGCTGGGAAGATTTGGAAAAGGTCTGGTTTCCACCGCCCTGGGAGAGAGCAGTTATGAAAAAGGGGATGATACCTATGAAGTGCTGACACTTCTGAGCCGGGGAAAAGTCCAGGCAGAGCGGGGCGGAATGCTGGAGATGGAGTTTGTCTGTGTGGGTCTTCAGGTACGGCTGGAGCTTTTTCACGGTAATGAGGATATGGCAGCCCATATCCTGAATTCCTTCGAAAAGAAAGTAGAAGAGGAAGGCGCTGTACAGCTTCTTCCCAATCTGCAGGCCCTGAAATGCCGGATGGCTCTGTACAGCGGCGACCGGAAGCTGACAGCTGAGTGGATGGAGAAAGCCCCTGACGAAGACCGGGAATTCTTCATTATGAACCGTTACCAGTATCTCACCAAAGTCCGGTGTTATCTCCAGTCCGGCGAATACTTAAGAGCCCACATGCTCCTGGAAAAACTTCTGGATTATGCCAGGGCATACAGCCGCACATATATCCAGATGGAAGCGGGCCTGCTGGCGGCTGTTGTGAAATACCGGATGGACCGGGAGGACTGGTACAAAGATATGGATGCCCTGCTGCCCCAGCTTTGCCAGTACCGCTTTGTGAGACTGGCCAGTGAGGAAGGAGCGGCAGTACTCCCTCTGCTGGAACGGGGGAGCAAGAAGTGGAGCCGTGGGGATGTCCTGGATAAAGATTGGTTCAGGAAGCTGTTAGATGAGACCCGGAAAATGGCTCTGCGCTATCCTATGTATCTGAAAAATCAGGCCGCACAGGCACCTGATTTCAGCGAACACGCCCTGGCCGTCCTGCGGCTCCAGGGAAAAGGGCTGTCCGTCAGCGAGATTGCCCGGCAGCTGTCCCTGAGCGTGGAGACGGTGCGGTATCACAACAAACAAAATTACAGGAAACTGGGGGTCTCCGGCAAGGCGGAAGCTGTGCTGGCGGCCAGGAACTTGAAATTGTTATGAACAGGAAAGGGGAAAATATGAGGCGATTTTGGAAAGAAAAAAGCCGGCAGATACTGGCGGCTGTGCTGACGGCGGTTATGCTGGCCGGAACATGGGGAACGTACGCGGGGGCGGCAGTGCTGGATGACGGATATCCGGAACAGGAAGCCCTGCAGGAGGAATCTCCAGAAATCAATGCTGATGCAGATGGGCTGGATGCAGAAACCTCTGGGGAAACTCTGGACAACGAAGGGAACGAACCCGAATCAGAATTTCCCGGAGAAATACCTGCTGAAAGCCTGGAAGATGAGCTGGAAACGCCGCCGGAAGGAACGGAAGGGACAGCGGGAGATCCATCAGAATCTCCATCCGAGGAAATACCGGAAGAACCATCGGTATCAGGTGAAAATGCCCAGCCGGAAGAAAACGGGGAAACGCCTTCCGACAACAATGCTGAGATCATCGGCCAGCCGGAGTTGATGGCAGGGGCGCTGGCTTCTGCCCGGCTGGACACCAGCCAATACCTGATGATCTACCCGGCGGCTAATAAGAAATACCGCTGGAATACCAACGGCACCGGGAAAAATGCCTGCGTCCATCTGGATGAAAACAGCGGCCGTGACTGCACCATGGATGTGAAGCTGGAGAAATCAGACGGGGGCGTGTATTACTACAGCATCAAGTACAGCGGCTCTGGTTATTATATTGACTCTGAGAAAGACGACGGCAAGACCGGCCGGGTACTGCACAATGGGAAAAAGAGCAGAGACCAGGACAATCAGCTGTTCCGGTTTGTGCCGGTAAAAGATTCTAAGGGGAATGTAAAGAAAAATACTTATTATATCCTGTCAAAAAAAGGGGATAATGAAAAGAAAGAGCTGTACATCGGCCTGGACAAAGACCAGGGCATCGAACTGAAACGCAAAGTGGCCACGTCTTCCAAGCCTATGGAATGGGTGGTGGAAAATGCCGCAGTGGATGTTCCCGCTGGGGCAGAGAAACTGCCTGAAAATAATACGGCTCCCAAAACAATCTGCATGATCTACCCAAAAGGTTATAAACGCAATGTAAATGTCAGCAGCGATTCCAAGAAAAATGGGTCCGCTCTTCAGCTCTGGCTGCACGGAACCAGCTCAAAGTTCAACTGTGAATGGGATGCCACTTACCAGGCGTACAGACTGGGGTGCATGACCATCTCAGAGGACAGCCTGGGAACAGTCTGGGAAGTAGACGGCCGAAGATATGAAGAGGGCACGGCTATTCATAGCTGGGAGAAGGTCGGCGACAGCCTGAGCCAGCTCTGGAGATTCGTAGCCCAGGGAGATGGAGTCTATCGGATTCAGAACGCATATACCGGAAAATACGCGGCGCTAAAAGAGACAAAAGACGCCGACGGTGTGAAACTGGTAATCAGCAGCACACCCATGGACTGGCAGGTAGAGGTGATCAACGTGAACAGTCAGAATGCGGAGGCTGTTCAGTGGATGTCCAAACTGTCGGACGATGTGCTGTTGTCAGATATTAACATTCCAGGTACCCACGACACTGGTACTGCCTGCACCACAGCATTCGGACTGAATTTCAGTGATTCGGAGAGTGTATCCGTCTCCAAATGCCAGCAGCTTTTCGTAGAAGAACAGTTCATCGCAGGGGTGCGTGCCTTAGACCTGCGGATTTATGAAGGAGACAACAATGACAATCCGGATATCGTACATGGGGGCCAGTATGCCCAGTGCCGCAAGCAGGATGGCAGCCACCTGGGCCTCCAGGATGTACTTCAGAAGGCAAAAGAATTCCTCGCGGCAAATCCTGGTGAGACAATCATCATCAAAACAGGCGCCCAGGGAACCAAAGGCAGTGTAGAAAATGTGGCCAGAGCCCTGGACCACAATATCCAAAGCGGCCGCTATCCCATTTACAAACCTGAGACTGCCTCTATCCCCAAGCTGGGAGAAGTCCGGGGAAAAATCGTGCTCATGCGGGCATTTTCCTTCGGCAGCTATCGGCCTGCCAGCAAGGAAACCTATTTCGGACTGGACCTGAACAGCGGCTGGGGCGGGGATTATGATAAAATTCCCGGAGCCCGCCAGATCTACGATTCTAATGGCAGCCGGGTATGGGTGCAGGATGCGTACACCGTCAATGTGACAGACAAACGCAGCCACGTAGAAAAAACAATCGCTCAGGCCAACGGAGGGGAGATTCCCGCCGGAGCCTATATCTGGAATTTTACAAGCTGTACCGATCCTATGGTCATCATCAAAGGGGCCAGGGACATGGCATCATGGTTTTTAAGCCGTGACGCCCGTGCTTACCGGAACGGGAAAAAGCTGGGAATCGTCCTGATGGATTACATGGACGCCAATATGGCCCGGGCCATCTACAGCAATCCTCCGGTGGAGGCCGTAAAATTCCCCACACAGGTCTCCATGACCTACGGACAGTCTTTGTCCCAGGCATCAGCGTCCGGGGGAAGCGCACCGGGAAGTTTTTCCTTTAAAAATCCGGAGACCGTGCCTTCCAAGACCGGTACATATGTATTTACCATGGTTTACACTCCTCTGGACCCGGATGATTTGGGCATGGAGCAGGATGTCACCGTCACTGTGGGAAAGGCAGCCCAGCGGTTAAAAAATTCCTTCGCCTCCCTGAAACGAAAAACCGGAGGAAAATCAGTCACCGCGAAGATTTCCGGGGCAAATACAAAACTGACATTTACCTCATCAGACCCAAATACAGCCCGGGTGGATAAAAATGGTCGAATTCGTTTCGTGAGCGTTGGAAAAGCGGTGATCACTGTCCGCGCGGCGGAGAATGAAAATTATCTGGCAGCGTCAAAACAGTTTACTGTGACTGTGATTCCCAAAACAACAGGCATCCGGAATCTGGCATCTTCCGGAAAAGGAAACATCCTGTTTAAAATCAAAAATGCTTCAAAAGCATACACCGGATATGAGGTTCAATATCGGGTCAACAAAAGCAAAAAGGTCCACACCAAGAAAGTGAAACGGGGCTCCCTCAAAAAGTCCCACCTTAACAAATTCAAATCAGGAGATGTGATCCGGCTGAGGGTCAGGGCTTATCAGACGGTTGGCAAGAAGACCTATTATGGGCGTTATGGAGTGTATAGGACTGTGAAGGTAAAATAGGGAGTGTAAAAAGGCAGGATGTAATTCCTGCCTTTTTTCTGTTATCGGTTATCTTGTCATCTTATAATCTGATATCCCAAATGCGCTTTTTAATTTTCAAACATCTTATTAATATTAAATGGTGGAAGCACAACACTATCAGTATCCGGTTGTGCTGTTAACAACGTAATCTCACTTCTGAGATAAGGCATCAAAATTGCCACAGCATTCTTATTTATTAACTCTCGAACTATCTTATCCTCCACTTGTCCTTCAACTCTAAAAAAACCAGATATGCTAATAACAACATTATACTCATCTTGTTTTGTACCATTCAAAACAAGCGTTACCTTATATAGGTCATCTTCATTTAATCCTATTTGTACTTGCAATTCAAATTTCAGCTCTTGGGTATTCTTAAAACCTTTTCTATCAAATTCAATTCTGTCAAATACCAACTTTTGTAAATTTACATGATTGTTTCCTATTAGTTTTGCGTGGATAGACCGGAGGTGGTTCGTGAAGAACGATAGCATCAAAAAATACCTTATTCCTAACATTCCGTATCTGTTTATCCTGTGGGCCTTTCTCAAGCTGGGGACGGCCTACCGTCTGGCGGCGGGTGCGGATTTTGCTCATAAGCTCATGGGGCTGGGCCAGACTATTGGCCCGGCCTTTGCCGACTTTTCCCCGGGGCTTGCTCCCTTTGACTGGCTCGTTGGCATTGTGGGGGCTGTGGCGTTCCGGGTAATGGTCTATGTGAAAAGCAAAAACGCCAAAAAATTTCGGCGGGTTGCAGAGTATGGATCAGCCCTTTGGGGCTGTCCGAAAGATATAACCCCTTTCGTAGATCCAAAGTTTGAAAACAACATCATTCTGACCGGGACAGAGTTCCTTACCATGAATACCCGTCCGAAAATCCGGCCAACGCCCGCAACCTCAATGCCTGTGTGGTCGGTTCGTCCAGCTCCGGCAAAACCCGGTTCTGGCTTACCCAGCAGATTTTGCAGGCCAGCGCAGACAAAATAGCGGATGCAGCTATGTGTGTGTCGATCCCAACAGATAAGTATAATAGGGTTATAGGGAAGCGCGCACCCTCAAAGAAAGGAGG
>CAJURF010000033.1 GCA_910588825.1 uncultured Lachnospiraceae bacterium | reverse complement strand
TCCGATTTACGCCATATTCACGTTCCAGTTGTGGATACGAGGTTCCTCCGGCATTGTACAGCTCTACAATCTGCTGCTTGAATTCCGGAGTGTAAGATTTTTGGCCATGCCTTTCATCTCCTTTATTCTTTCACTTGATAGTATAGGGTGTTCGACTTTTCCTGTCCACACTTATATACTAACACCAGCCGGGCAGTCCGTCTACGCAGAAGAACAGGACGTCTTCTAACCCGCGGTTCTTCTGGTCATTGAGCATGCCCAGGCAGAACCTGCTGGTCTCATTGGCCCCTGCGGTAATGCTCAATATATCTTTATATCCATCCAGGGTGACTCCAAGGCCGATATAAGCTGCGCGGCTCAGAACCTTTCCGTCTTCCCGTACTTTATAGTGGATGTAGTCCATGAAAACAAAAGGGTACATGGGATCCAGGGGACGTGTCTGCCATTCCCTTGCCTGGTGCAGAAACTTATCTGTGATCTTACTGGCCATGTCTACGGACACTTCAATCCCATAGAGGTCCTGGAGCTGGTCATGGATATCTCTGGTGCTCATCCCACGGGCATACAAAGAGATGATTTTTTCTTCTATCCCAGAAATATCACGCTGGTATTTCGGAATCAGTTTCGGCTCAAACTCTCCATTGCGGTCACGAGGGACATTGATCTGGAATTCCCCGTACTGGCTTTTCAGATTCTTAGGGGAATGTCCGCTGCGTTTGTTATCTGTACGGGTATTCCCCTTTTTGTTTTTCTCATATCCAAGAGTTACATCCATTTCTGCTTCCAAAAGCTCCTGGAGGATATCTTTAAATCCATCTCTTAGAAGTTCATAGACATCATTGACGCTGCTGATGTCGTTTTCTGAAATAATCTGTCTGATTTGTTCCTTTGCTATCGACATAAATAAATCTCCTTTTTGATATAAATTGACATATCTCAATTCTTACCAAAAAGGAGACATTTATTACCAGAAACACAAAATTGATTACACTACCTGACTGCTCCAGCGCAGTGATCCAGGCATGGCAATTTCAATCCACACTCCCACGAAGGGAGTGACTATTTTGAGAAGGGGTACTACAATGGGGTTTAAAATTTCAATCCACACTCCCACGAAGGGAGTGACCAGGACGCAGATGCGGATGCAGAAACCGTATTTGTATTTCAATCCACACTCCCACGAAGGGAGTGACAGAAGTGGTTCGACATGATTTTGTTGGGTAAAAAATTTCAATCCACACTCCCACGAAGGGAGTGACATCTCCACCATGCGCCGCTGTGCCGCCGTAAGCTATTTCAATCCACACTCCCACGAAGGGAGTGACAGCGATACGGTGTTTTCAGGGATTGCAAATTATCTATTTCAATCCACACTCCCACGAAGGGAGTGACGGGAAAGAGCTGTGCTGGGGAGTGCTGCTGGAGGATTTCAATCCACACTCCCACGAAGGGAGTGACAATATTGGAAGAAGGCAATCCGATTATTTTAATCATTTCAATCCACACTCCCACGAAGGGAGTGACTTCTGGATCTTCTAATAATAAGGACGATGAGGATGAAATTTCAATCCACACTCCCACGAAGGGAGTGACAACTTTTCCATTTTTTCACGCTCCACTTCAACATGATTTCAATCCACACTCCCACGAAGGGAGTGACGTTCTGTTTTTCCTCCTTTATAATTAGGATTTTTAATTTCAATCCACACTCCCACGAAGGGAGTGACCAGGCGTTTTGTACTGGGTCAATCACGTTTCGAATTTCAATCCACACTCCCACGAAGGGAGTGACGCTCTAAAATCGCCCCTGTGTCGTTTGCGGGATATATTTCAATCCACACTCCCACGAAGGGAGTGACTACATCTCGGGATAGCCCCAATTCTCCACCTGAATATTTCAATCCACACTCCCACGAAGGGAGTGACGCCGGACGGCTTCTACATCGTCCTCATTAGTCGGATTTCAATCCACACTCCCACGAAGGGAGTGACAAAAAATCAGCTATTGGCTGTATTACATTTTCGTTATTTCAATCCACACTCCCACGAAGGGAGTGACGAGACATGGCATTTTTGACAGCCTGCTCAATGGTTATTTCAATCCACACTCCCACGAAGGGAGTGACAAATGCAGTTTTTAATTTTCCAATAGCACCTATATTTCAATCCACACTCCCACGAAGGGAGTGACACACCTATGCCATCATTGAACACGCGGCTGAAGATTTCAATCCACACTCCCACGAAGGGAGTGACGTTGGCATCCACAACTCGGAGACCTCGAGCTTGAATATTTCAATCCACACTCCCACGAAGGGAGTGACGCAAATATACATAAATTAGTTTCATAAATTTATATATATTCAACAAAAAAATAATCCATATTCATTCCCATAGATACGCTTCAATATAAATAACACCATTTTCCAATAATTTTTGCTAACTTTTTGGTGCGAACCTATTACCAATTTTATGTTTGCTATAGCTTCGCACTATAAAATAAGCACACCTTCTTGTTCAAATCCTTTTTTTGCGCCATAATGTTCAATTTTATTTTTATATTGATTACCCAAATAATAAAATCTTAGACTATCCTTCTGTAAATCTATAATTTCTAATAATTGTGCCTTTAATAATTTGCATTGTCCAGGGTCCACAATACATTCAAATACAGAATTCTGTACCCGCTGGCCATAGTTTATACATTGTTTGGCCACTTTTCGCAGGCGTGTTTTTCCTTTTGCATCTTCTGTATTTACGTCATATGTAACCAATACAAGCATAATATGCGATTCCTCACTTCCATAAAAATGGTGGGTAACCGTCAATATCCTTTCGAAGATATCTTGTAAGCAGCAACGCCTGAATATGCGGAACCAAGCCCCAGGAGATTTTCTCCTGTAGATAAGGATGTGTAATCTGTTCCCGTTTATGGTTCTGCCAAGCAGTAATAAATTTTTTTCGTCCTTCATCCGTAAATTCTACAGCTCCACTCTCAGAAGTCTGAAAATGCTCTTTTTGAATTTGACGGTTATTAATCATTGTTAAAACAAACCGGTCAACTAATACGGCACGCATTTCTTCCATCAAGTCGAGTGACAAAGACTTTCTCCCCGGCCGATCCCGATGCAAAAAACCAACATAAGAGTCTAAGCCAACTCCTTCCAGTGCGTTAGCACAGTCATTTGCCAATAAAGTATAGCCAAAAGACAGCATGGCATTCACGTTGTCTAAAGGCGGACGTTTATTTCTTCCATTAAAACAAAATGCCTCCTTCTGATTTAAAATAAGTTCATCGAATATACCAAAATAAATTGAGGCGCACTCTCCCTCCATTCCGCGAAGAGAGTCCAGATTATTTTCATGTCTGATCTTCTTCATGGCATCCGATAAGTATTGAACCGCTTTTTTACAGGATTCCTCGTTTACACGCAGAGCATGATCACGCAAAGTCCTGTCTATACTCCATCGACAATTGAAAACCTTTCCCAAAATAAGGTTTCTGGCTATCAAACAGCTGCTGTCTTTATCGTCAGATATCCGATATTGCTGCTTTCGCAAAAGGACATTCCCCCTGTTTTCGCCAATAACCCTGCATAAAAATTTTCCATATGGACTATAAAATGCAAGATGGATTCCTCTTTTTGCACATGCCCCCATAAATGCCGGCGTAGCCCCATTATAAGTGAAACATACAATGCTTTCTAAAGTATGTAAGGGAAATTGGCCAACTTTCTTTTTATTTATCTCCACGCATACGGTTTCTCCGCTCAGAGATAGAAAAGCATTTTCGGTGGTGATAAACAGAGTATTTAGTAATTTTCGCATATTATCTCCCCGATAAAGTATAATCTATATAAGTTTCCACTGGTTTTGCCTTACTTAGTTTGGGAACACAGATTTCTTTCAGAGAACAAGCGCTGCATCCCTTTTTAGTTTTTACCTTCGGGGTATATCCTTTCTTCCATAAATCGTGCATTTCTGCCGCCATGTCATAAACCTTTTCTCTAAGCTGTTCTGTAAATTCGACTTTCTTTCTCCTGCGGTTTTCTCCGTAAAACAGACTTCCGCATGGTATGCGGCATAACAGCATTTCTTCCAGACAGATGGCCTGTCCACATAACTGCAGTTCATCTGCATCGTGTTCTTTGGGTGCTCCTTTTTTATACTCCACAGGATAAGGTTCCCATAATCCCTCGTAAGATGAAAGGGAAATGCCATTTTCTGACTTATGAAATTCTACCACGTCACAGATTCCGGACATGCCCAGCTGTGAAGATTTGATATGAATCCCTCTTGTAATCAGAAGATTCCCTCTTTTCTCAATTTTTTCTTTGTTATGGGCTGTAGCGTGAAATAACTGCCCATCTATGGTTCTTTCATTCTCACTCCACTGCTGTTCAATATGTATTAATGCCCATTGTCTACGACAAAAAACAAAATGCTGCAGTCCTGAAAGCATTAAATAATCTTCTTCTAAATACATAGTATCAAATTCCATTAATAATCACTGGTTCAAGCCCTGGCAGCGGTTCCAGTTTTATTTCATAGTCATCTACACAAGCAGGGATCGAAACCCCTTCTTTTAAACAAATTTTCAGGGAATCATGAACTTTTGCGGCAGAATACTGTCCGATTTTATTATCATGCCTCCACCAGTATACGGATACCACTTCCATGCTTCCGTCTGGTCTTGCAGATGACGCGTCATTGATAAAAAGTGTACGGAGTGCTTCCTGCAGCTGTCGGGCATCGTTTTCAGAAAATCCTGTCTTTTCTGCCAGCTGGACATTAATAGAACCTTTCACCCTGTACAGCCCGAATTCCACAAAATGCTTTGTTCCCATGGTGTCTGAGCCTTTTTTATCAGAAGTTTCACTGTTCACGCTTTTGGTAATCTGCATACTGTTGATATCCACAGGAGAACAGCTGACTGCCTGATGTATGGATACAGGCCCTCTGACCCCTACAGAAACCCCTTCCTTTTTGTCTTTTCCAGGTTTAAAGGCAAAGACCTGGCCAAACGCACGCACATCCATCCATTGTTCACAGGCCTTTTTTGCATACTCTTCGCTGTTTTTATAATCTTTGATATTTCCGGAAGCTCTCTCGCTCAATGAGGAATAATCATCCGTTTTACGGTCCGAGGACTGTACAAAGATTGACTCTCCCATATCCTGCAGGCGGTTGCGTATTTTCCTTTTAATACATACATCAGAGATTTCTCCCTGGCCGGTGTATGTTGTCCTTGGACGGTTTCCATTCAGCGGATCTCCGTTTGGATTTGCATTTTCAACGCGGATTAGTACCGTAAAATCAATTTTGTTTTGCAGAACTTCCATTTTCTTTATCCTCCTTTTTTTTGCGCAGCTCGGCACGCTGCAGATAGTACCCTAAAAGATAAGTTTCCTGTAATCCCTGATTCAGCAGCGGCTCATCCTCCTCTCTAAAAGAAGCAATGATTTCACCGATCAAATCCCTGTATTTTTCACGCAGCCCTGGATATAATTTCTGGAAATATGGATTCATCAATTCCTGCAGTGTCTGTAATGTCTGCATGGGATGGTTTACATAGGCTGCCTGCAGACGGACCGCGTTGGGTTCACGCTGTTCACCTTTGTCATAAGTAAGTCTTTCCGCACTTTCATATACAGCCAGCAGTCTGCCGAACAGATAACTCCTGTCCTGATTGTCTGTGTTTAATTTCATATCCTCCTGCCTTCCTTTCCCTTTGTTATCGTGATACTTACGGATCAACGCGCAAGCGGTAGATAATATCCGTTCTCTGTTCCAGCCAGAATAAGCCATGGGTGTGGAGGCGCGGTGTGTCAACGCCCTGATAAGATCTAAGGGAATCTGCTGCTTTTCCAGCATACATTTTACCAGACGCTGGGTCTGCTCCTTCAGCACTTTGTCATCTGCTTCCAGAAAATTTCCTTTCTGCCGTCCATACGCACACTCGACAATTCTGGAAAATGTCGGCGTCTCAATGGTGTGATACGGCTTCTTTTGAGAATTTAGTTTCAGAAACAGCCAGCTGCAGGTATTTCCCCATTCAATGATCCGATTCAAAAAATCAGATGCCGCCAATTCGTGGTAGTAAGTCACAGAAAGACGCCCTGTGGTAGCGGCATCCAGAGCAATCACAATCACTGAGTCTGTCTCGTCAAATTGATTTTGATACCCCTGAAACGTTTTCCACAGTTTCTTCCGATATAAAATCTCTGTGTCCTGGATATCGTCATCTGAGCCCAGGCCAAAATCGCCAAATATATCCGGTGTTTTCTTTCCGCCGGGATTCCAACAGATGAATGTCCGTTTATCCTGACCGCCTATGGATACCCCCTGTTTTTTTGCCAGCCATGTCAATGCGCCGTGTATCTTCTGGGAAGCCTCATAGCTGAGTGCATACGCCTGTCCAGGCTCCAGAAATCTCCCCCGGTATGTATATCCCTGACTGTCATTGGCCGATATGAGCTTTGCTCCGTAATTAGCTGCTAAGATTCCTTTCGGGTGGGTTGCCGAAGTTACGGCCTCCCTTCCTGTAAAATAACAGATATCTTTCTGGCCCTGCTGCTCCTGGGAGTAATATTTGATATAAGCCCGTATCAAAGAGGAATCTTTCCATGTACGGTCATCACCTGACCCGCCTCCATGGACACGAAAGCGGACCATTACTTTTTCATAGGGCTGTCCGTTGATCTTTTTGGCATCAAATGTGCCTTCTTCTATTCCAATCCATCCTGCTTTTATTAAGTCAGAAATCACAGTTTTCTGGGTCAAGTATTGATACACTGCCTGAACTTTAGGATGGGAAAATTCAGAGTTTCTCCATTTTTCCAAGTTCTTGCAGTAAGCCTCATATTTTTCTTCCGCACTTTTCTTCTGTTTTTCATTTTCACAATAACTGGAGAAATCCCCGGCAATATAAGAAAGCGTGTCAGATAGCGGATGGGGCGCAATTTTGCTGGAACGGCTGGCAGACGCCTCATTTACAGGAATCAATGTGACTGCCTTTGTTTTATCCAGTTTTGCCGCAGATTGAAATTCCCCGTTTTGGTTCAGTGTGATTTCAATCTGGGCATTGGCGTTCATATGTGCAATGGGTGTGAGACTGATGCCATCCTGCTGTTCCCGTTCTATGTTGTTATCGTAAGTTTTAAAAAGCTGACTCATCCATGACATCTATAATATCATCCCCTCCTTATGGGCAGACGAGAAATTGCCAGACGCCTCGTCGAATTTTTTTATGTTCATTTCCCTGATTGGCCGGTGAATGCATTCCCATGGCGGAAGAAATGTAATCACTCCTTTTCTCATGACCGCCTCCCACAGGCGCACACTCATTTTCCCTTTTGTTTCCTTGGAGTAGGCCTCGTCGGCATATGTAATCCCATGATACATCATTCCAAAACTAAGTTCCTCAATACCATCGTAAAATCCCTCTCCTTCCCCGAAAACACAAGGCTGTACGTAACCCTGGCATTCTCTTGTCCCCAGGAAAATATCTCTTCTCCCGCCCCGGGCAATCATCCGCTTCGCAATGTTATGGTGTTTATGTTCACTGCGGTCCTTCTCCAGTTCAGGCCGGTTTTCATTCCAGACAAAATGGGCCTGAACCTGGTAGCAGCATGCTTTCAAATACGTATAGTAGGACAAATCATTTTTGTCATTATAATATTTGATCGGCCGTATACCTTTTGTCTCTGTCTGGATAGGATTCATAATCCGCACTTTATCAATAATCCAAATTAATGTAGGTTTCCAGTAGACGCTGTGGAGTATCCCTTTCAGTGCCTCATAAGTTGGAATCTGATATGTAAACTTTTCCCCTCCCACGCGGGTCACCGGGTCCGCAAACATTCCATATTCGCCAGTCACCTGGAATTCCACTGAATTTCTATATTCCATTGTCTGTCCTTCCTGTATTTTCTGCCATTATAAAATATAATTTTCAACAGGCTGTTCATCGGAAATTGTCAGCCCCAGCTCCAGGTCATATGCCTGCCCATCCAGAACCAGGATTCTGCCGTCTAAAATTGAATACAGCATTCCCGCCTGATCCAGTTTTTCTTTCTGCCATTGATAGACACTGACGGTATATTTCTTTGCCTGCTGGACAATTTCTTTTAACCTTTCCCAATCTAAATGCCTTTCATCCATGGACTCCATCTGTTCAATCAGGTGTATTCCCAATTCAAACGGTGCCACCACATCTACGGTATCCTGTTCAAATACTTGAAACTTCTTCCCAACAGTCTGAAACGGCTGGTGCAGGATAAAACTTTTGTTTTCGCTATTTTCCGCACTGCCGTTATAATTGGATAAAAGGTCTGTAAGATAAATGGTGGTTCCACAATCTTTGACAGGATATTTTATTTCACTTTTCGTCTCTTCAAACAGATAGCGGTAAAAATTCCGGGCCGATTGTTCCCCAATCAACGATTCTTTTGTTTCATCCCAGCCTGCCAGCACCTTACGGGTGCTGTTCTGAGCACTTTGTATTTCCCGCAGCATACTTAAATTTTCGCTTTTCAGATTAATAAAATACACGTTCCCCAGACGGCCATATTCGTTGCTGCGGTTACATCTTCCGGCCGCCTGAGCTAAATTATCAATACCGGCAAGTACTCGGATGACACATTCAAACGAGAGGTCCACACCTGCCTCTATCAGTTGTGTGGAAATGCAGATTTGTTTTCGGACAGGCTGCCTGTTCTGGACTGATTCCTGTACCCGGCGCAGATTTTCCGTCAGATTTTGGAGTTTCTGCATCCTGTGGGCCTGGCACATAGCTGTGGAAAGATGGAAAATATCCCAATTTTTGTGTTCCGCATATTCCTGTAGTTTCTCATACAGTATTTTCGCCTCTGCTTTCGTGTTGCAGATTACCAGCAGAGAAGCATGCTGTTCCATCTGCTCCCTGCAGAATTTTGTACATTGTTCCCAGTCCATTCCATAGGCATCTATTCGATTGAAAATCTCAGCCCGTTTGAACACCTGCAGCTGTTCAGGATTCAGCTGTACCAGATCCGGCTCCCGCGAAAAATGCAGCGGCCACTGCAATTCTTCAAAACAGGGCTGAGTGGCCGATGATAAAATAATGGACGCATGACAGCACTGCTGAAGGAAATTCATTGCCATGTTAAACATCACTGTGGCTTTTTTTGGCAGAGACTGTACCTCATCAATGACGATCACACTGTCACACAAAGCCTGCATCCTCCCCGCCGCAGATGTCTGGCTGGAAAAGAGAATATTTAACAACTGCACCATAGTTGAAACTACAATGGGATAATTCCAGCTTTCAGCCAGAAATTCCATAGGGTCTATTTCCTCTCCTTTTGAGATCTCACGTATCACATTCGAATGATGTTCCAACACATCCGCTTCATCAGGCACATAATCCCGGATGACTTTTGCATTCTGATCCAGCACACTCAAAAGCGGAATAACAAAAATAATCCTCTTTTTTCCATATTTTTCCGCATGTGCAAGAGCATATCGAAGTGTACATAATGTCTTTCCAGCGCCGGTTGGCACATTTAACCGGAAAATCCCAGAAGGTTTTTCAGCACTTTTTAGACATTGGCTGGAAATTTCACACCGGGTTTGATTTAATGGACCCTCTGAGTCAAACCGGGATATTTTTTCCTCAAAGAATTGTTTCATCCGTTTCCAGTCTGGCAGTTTCTGCTGCGGCTTCTGCATACTCATAAAAATGCTGGTATCCCGGCGGTCGCCGTAGATAACTGCTGAAAGAACTATTCTGGTTACCATACTGATCTGGAAAAATATTTTTCCTCCGGCGCGGGCACCATAGATATCCTTGAATGATTCAAAGAGTTCTCTGATCTCATCTACGGCCTTTGCAAAGTGTTCCTCAAGGGATGATACCTCCACAACCTCTGAAAAGTAATTGCATATGGTTTCTTCATAACACAATTCTTCCCGGTCCTTTTGCAGACGATGAAGGAAACCGTTTTTTCCATCCAAATCTGTACAGTCAAACATTCCATGATGAGCACCTATCGCATAACCGATGATCTCGCAGGACAGACGCTCCCATTGTGTGGAAGTTTCTGTGTGATATTTTTCAAACAGCCAGATCACTCCGGCGAAAGTATGATTGACAGTTCCCCTTTTAACAGGCTTTCCCTGATAAGCATCTTCCAGATAATTGACAAATTCTTCCTTTGCTTTTCCAGCGTCATGGAGAATTCCTGCAAGATATATCGTATGATATAATTCTGTACTTCCTATACTGCCAGCTGCATAAGAAGCAGTCTGCAGACAGTGCTCTTTTAAGCTCTGTTCTTTTCGTACACTGTGATAGTTTGTCAAATGCGCAAGCAATTTCATAATAATCCTCCCTCCATTGACAAATATATATGGATAAATTATAAAGCATAGATAGAATTTTGTCACCATTCTGCGGGAAAATTTCAGATAATTTTAATACACCTGCTCCCCTCTTCGCCTATCAATGGCCAATCCTGCACAGACAATAGCTGCCGCAAAAAGAATCTGTATGCCCAAACCCTGAAAAATACCCATTTTTTGTCCAGCGGTAAATTCTACATTTTTAGACAGTATCTCATTGACTGTCTCATACCAGTAGACAGGAAGAAAGTGAGCAAACGTTTTTACTCCTTTACCCAAAACGTCCATGGATACAAACACCCCGCAGGTAAAACTCATGCCAAGGGATCCCTCAGGTGCACCTGGTCCAGGACAATAGCTTCAATTGTGATTGTCTCTCCTGTTTTAATCATATTCTTTAATTCTTCTTTGGTCCCGGAGGCCAGAACCCTTCCATGATCGATAATGGCAATCCGGCTGCAGATGTACTCCACTTCCTCCATATAATGAGAAGTATAGATAATGGTGGAGCCCTGCCGGTTCAATTCCAGAATTCCTTCCAGAATCTTGTTTCTGCTCTGGGGATCTACTGCCACTGTGGGCTCATCCAATATAATCAGCCTGGGACGGTGCACAATGCCGCAGGCAATATTCAGCCTTCTCAGCAGGCCGCCGGATAGTTTCCCCGGCTTCATCTTCGTGTAATTCCCCAGCTCCACAAACTCAATGGCCTCCTCCACCAGCCTTTTTCTCTCCGCCTTATCTCTCTTATAAAGTCCGCAGAAATAATCAATGTTCTCTCTAACTGTCATCTGCTCAAACACCGCCACATTCTGCATCACCACACCGATGTTCCTTTTCACCTCATAACTGTCCGGCCGCATGGGTTTTCCCATGATGGTGATTTCCCCTTTGTCATACTTTAAAAGAGCCAGCATACAGTTAATGGCTGTGGTTTTTCCTGAGCCGTTGGGCCCCAGCAGGCCAAAGACCTCCCCCTCCTGTATGGTGAGATTCAAATGGTCCAGCGCAATCAGGCTTCCATAGCGTTTTACCAGATTTCTGATTTCAATCATCTGCCAATCCTCCTAAATTTTTACGTATATCCGAAGTATACCTCTTGACACCTTACAAGAATAGTGTCCTGTGTCAGTATTTTTGTGATAAATGTCATTTTTATTCTTTGATGCCCTTTCAGGCTGTTTCAATCATTTTGCCTAATTATAAAACAAAAAATGAATCTGTCTGAAAATAATGGAACAGGAGGTGTTTGATAAAATTATTCAGATATGTAGTTGAGGAGTATAAAAATCCATGGTAGACTAGATCATAGTAGTTTCTTTATATGCGTAAGGTTAAGTGTGGTACCTCAACTATACAACATATATTCAAAAAGCTGCAGCTTTTTTGAAAAAATTCATGCTAAAGCAGCTTGTTCAAAGTACAATGCAATATGTTCGCTCTAGAGCGTGTTTGAAAATTCATTCACGCACCCAACTTCCCATATTCAGGAGGAAAGTATTATGTCACAAGCATTAGCAGAGTCCCCAATTTTCACAGAGGATGATTATTACAATCTGCCTGAAAATATCCGGGCTGAACTAATTGATGGACAGTTTTATAATATGTCTGCTCCCAGCCGGATACATCAGGAAATATTAATGGAGCTTTCCGGAACAATCCGGGATTATATACGAACGAAAAAAGGCCCCTGTAAAATCTACCCGGCCCCATTTGCGGTCAAACTCTTTGACCGTGATACAACCATCGTAGAACCTGACATCACTGTGGTCTGTGACCAAAACAAACTCACAGACCGGGGATGCAGCGGAGCGCCTGACTGGGTGATTGAAATCATTTCCCCCAGCACTGCCAGCCACGATTATATACGAAAACTGAAACTGTATTCCGATGCCGGGGTGCGGGAATATTGGATCGTAAATCCCCTGACCCAGACAGTTTTGGTATACTTTTTTGAATTCAATGACTTAAAAGTTCAGCCCTATACCTTCCAGGAGTCAATAAAACCTAATATTTTTGATGATTTGTGGATTGATTTCAAGGAATTTTAGGAAAAAACACAAAGGAGGCCTCCCATTGAAGTCCACAGAAGACCAGGCAGTCCTGCTGATATATGCGTTTGGCGCCCTGCCCTGGATGGGTGTCAATACCCCATTTGTGGCAGGTTTTCTCTATACTATAATCTATGCTGCTTTAAGATTCATGATCATGTGGGACATATGCTCTCCCGCTGCATTCTGCTGACAGGCGCCCTGAAAACCATCAACAAAGACGCCGCTGTGGGAGAATCCCTGAACCACCTGGAACAGACCCTGCACACGGCCATGGACAATATACGTTCCAGCGTCCACGATCTCCATGACGAATCCATCAATCTCAGGGAAATCCTGGAAGGTCTGGCTGCAGCACATTCCTCCTGCCCGGTGGACCTGGACTATGATATGGGCTTTGATGTCCCCGCTGATGTGAAATACTGCCTCATTGCCATTGTAAAAGAGGCTCTGCACAACATTTCACGCCACAGCAGCGCTGACCAGGCCACAGTGACTGTCCGGGAACATCCCGGACTCTACCAGCTTTCCATCGAAGACAATGGCATTCCCCCGGCTCAGCCGGAATATACTGGTATGGGGCTGGCCAATATGCAGGATCGAGTCCGCTGCCTGCATGGGACCATACAGATTTATACGGAACAGGGATTTCGGATTTTTATTACACTCCCCAAGGAAAATAGAAAGGATACAGCTATATGAGGCTCATACTCATTGACGATGATGTACTTGCTGCTGCGGCCTTGACCACTATTCTGGAAGCCCAGGGCTCTATCCAGGTCTGTGCCACAGGAACCGATGGCTCCGATGCCCTGGAACTTTATAAAAAACATCGGCCGGATGTGCTGCTGATGGACATCCGCATGAAACATGTAGACGGGCTGGCCGCTTCCGCCAATGTCCTCTCTTTCGACCCCAAAGCCTGCATTCTGCTGTTAACTACATTTACCGATGACGAATACATTCTGCAGGCCCTGAAAATCGGTGTAAAGGGATACATTCTAAAACAGGATTATCCATCCATTGTGCCTGCCATTGAAGCTGCCTGCTTGGGACAAACCGTGTTCGGCCGAGAGGCGGCCTCAAAAATCCCCGGCCTGCTGCACAAAAAAACGGTTTTTTCCTATGAAGATATGGGAATTACCAAAAAGGAATATGAAATTATCGTTCTGGTGGCAGACGGTCTGAACAACAGAGAAATCGCTGATAAAATCTGCCTAAGTGAAGGGACTGTCCGCAATTACCTCAGCGTGATCCTTGATAAACTGGAGCTGAGAGACCGCACCCAGCTGGCTGTATTTTATTATCAGCATCTATAATATCCGCCGCAGGGCGATCCCCCGGAGGTTTTTTTATCGCATAGGGAATGAAGTATCCTATACGATAAAAGAAGGGGCTGCGGGAAATAACTATATTTCCCGCAGCCCCTTCTTTGAGCGCACCTGGATTTTCAGCCACACTCTGGACAGTCTCTAATGCCTGGGTTTCTGCTGCACCAGCTGAACAGCCTCAGCCAGCAGGAGCACCATCTGATTTTCCATATCCGGGTCCAGCTGTACAGATTTGGAAAACAGCTCCCCGCTTACCGTTGAGACATATTTCGGTTTGATATTGCTCAGAGTATATGCCGCCACATCTGACTTACACTGGTCACACTGACAGCATCCAGACTTTTCAATAATGCTTTCCATCCGCGCAAACACAATATCTTCCATTACATTTTTTACTTTTACTGACATAATAGCTCCACTCCTTCACTACGGAACTTTCTACAGAGCCTCAAAATCCTCTACACCGTGTTTACACAACGGACAGATATAACCTTCCGGCAGTTCATCCCCTTCATAAACATATCCGCATACCTTGCATACAAAGCCCTTCTTATCTGCATCCGGCTTTGGTTTTACATGGTTCTGATAGTAAGTATAAGTCATGGTTTCTTTATCAGAAAGGGAAGCGCACTCTGTCACATCACAGATAAACATTTTGTGGGTGTCAAGATCAATCTCATTGGTCACTTTCGCTGAGATAAATCCGTTAGCATATTTATCCAGGAAAAGGAGTCCATTAGAGGCACGGTGCACATTGCTGAATGTGGCAAACTTGTCCACATCTCTGCCTGACTGGAAGCCGAAATGCTCAAATACATAGAACGGCGCATCCTGTGCCAGCGTGGCAATATTCAATACCCGTGTCTTGGAAATGGTCTCACAGGAATAATTCATCTTGTTTACAGTCACAGCAATACGGTTTGGCGTATTGGTCACCTGAGTCACTGTATTGCAGATAAATCCATTGTCCTTGCCAGCCTGGTCTTTTGTGGTTACTACATAAAGTCCATAGCCGATGTTGAACAGCGCTGTGGGATCAATATTATTCTGGCTTACATTGTCAGCAGCGCAGTAGGAAGCTGCCAGTTCTTCTGCCAGAGCCGCAATCTGTTCTTTTGTCTCCTCATTCATGGCGGAACGGATGGTCACATTATTCTTAGCAAACAGAATATCCTTGGAATCTTTAAAAGTATCTTTCATAATCTTGATACACTGAGGTGCCCAGGAACCATTTTCGATCAACGCGATGGTTCTGTTCTGATAATTTCTCTCAGTCAGATGGTCCATGAATGTTTTCATAAACGGAAATACTTCCGCATTGTATGTGGTGGTGGCAAGAACCAGCTTGTCATAACGGAACGCATCCTCCACAGCCTCAGCCATATCACATCTTGCCAGGTCGTGGCACTCTACCTTCGGTGCGCCGGCTTCTTCTAATTTCTTACACAGCAGTTCCACTGCCGCTTTCGTATGTCCATATACAGATGTATAGCATACACATACACCTTCACTCTCCGGTCTGTAGCTTGACCAGATATCGTACAGATTCAGATAATATCCCAGATTCTCCTTCAGAATCGGACCATGCAGCGGGCAGATCATGGCAATGTCAAGACCAGCAGCTTTTTTCAGCACATTCTGCACCTGCTTGCCGTATTTGCCAACAATACCGATGTAATATCTTCTGGCTTCACATGCCCAATCCTGTTCCACATCGAGAGCTCCGAATTTTCCAAAACCGTCAGCGGCAAACAAAATCTTCTCACTGGATTCATAAGTCATCATAACTTCCGGCCAGTGAACCATAGGTGCAGCCACAAAGTTCAAAGTATGGCTTCCCAGGGAAAGAGTATCGCCTTCTTTGATTTCCTTCGTGTGCTCCATCTTCATCTCCGGGAAGAACTGACCCATCATCACAAACGCTTTGGGACTGCTCACAACTGTGGCAGAAGGATATTTGTTCACAAATGCCTCAATAGACCCAGCATGGTCTGGCTCCATATGCTGTACCACCAGGTAATCCGGCATTGCTCCGTCCAGAACTTTTTCAATATTGTCAAGCCATTCCTGTGTCTTTGTCTGGTCAATAGTGTCCATGACTGCAATGGAATCATCCATAATCACATAGGAATTGTACGCCATGCCATCCGGCACTACATATTGTCCTTCAAACAGGTCCACATCATGGTCATTCGCCCCCACATAATAAACTGAATCTGTTACATGATTCTCCATAATCTAACGCCTCCTTATTATTAAACTGCTGGTTGCTGCCAAAGGCTTCTCAAAAAGCCGCCTCCTCAAATATTACTTCTTCATTATAACTTCATCCTCTGGAACAATCAACTGCTTTTTGCACTTTTCTGTACTTTTTTACTCCATTTTCCAAAATAGCGTTTTTATCCGTTGATCTGCTTCAGGAATGCCTCCCCATATTTCTCCAGCTTAAATTCTCCCACCCCAGACACCTGCAGCATCTGTTCTTGATTCTGAGGTTTTTTCACACACATATCCACCAGCGTCCGGTCGGAAAAAATCAGATAAGGAGGTACATTTTCTTCCCGCGCAATCTCCCTGCGGAATCTCCGCAGATTCTCAAACAATTCACTGTCCTTTTCTGACAGCGCCACAGCCGCTGACTTCTTCTTCCTGTCTGAAAGAGCCTGCCCGCCTGTCTGTTTTCCGTTCTCCTCCTGTTCCTTCACCAGTTTCATGGTCAGCGATGCATCTTTTGTAAGTTCCTGCGACCGGCTGCCAGGCATCAGCACCGGATACTCTCCGTCACTGACGCTGAGATATTCCTGTAGGGACATTTCCTGGATGATCTGGCGCAACCTGACAGCGGACAGATGGGACAGTTTTCCGTATTCCGGATTCTGGTCCAGCCCCCTGTTCAAAATCTTCTGGCCCCTGCTCCCCCGGAGAATATCTATGATTACCGTGATGCCATAGGACATCCGGTTCGCCTGTATGCAGGCGAGAATACACTGCGCCTCCCGGGAAATATCCACCTCCTCATACTGAGTCAGACAATTCCTGCAGTTTCCACAGTACCCGGAACGCTTTTCCCCAAAATAATTCATTATGTATTCCCGCAGGCAGGTACTGGTAAAACAATAAAACGTCATCTGCCGCAGACGCTCCCGGTCCCGCTCCTGGACAAGTTTCCTGGTCATCTCGTCCAATTCCTGATTGTCCTCATTGTTGTCAATAAAATACCGGTTCGTCCTCACATCCATAGGACCATAATAAAGAATACACTCTGCCGGCTCAGAATCACGGCCCGCCCGCCCTGCCTCCTGATAATAGCTTTCCATGTTTTTCGGCATATTATAATGAATCACAAACCGCACATCCGACTTGTCAATTCCCATGCCGAACGCATTGGTGGCCACCATAATCTGCTTCCTGTCATACAGGAAATCCTCCTGGTTCTCCCGGCGTTCTTCATCGGACAATCCTGCATGGTATCTGGTTACGGAGAACCCCTCCTCCCGCAGCAAGTAACACAGTTCCTCCACCTTTTTGCGGGTGAGGCAGTAGATAATCCCACTGCTTTTCGGCATCTGGGATTCTTTCTTATGTAAATAGGCAAGCACCGCCCGGTCTCTGTCATCCGGCTTTTCCACAGAAAAAAATAAGTTTTCTCTGTCGAATCCAGTGGCCACAATCTTCGGATCGCAAAGCTGCAGAATATCCAGGATATCATCCCTCACATCCGCAGTGGCTGTGGCTGTATAAGCACCGATTACCGGCCGGTACGGCAGTTTTTTCAGAAATTCCAGGATTTTCAGATAACTGGGGCGGAAATCTTGGCCCCATTGAGAGACACAATGGGCTTCGTCCACCGCCAGCATGGAAATTGTGACCTGGGAATCCAGTGCAAAAGAGAGAAATGCCTGTGTCTCCAGCCGCTCCGGAGCCACATAGATAATCTTGTAGCGCCCCTGTCTGGCCAGCCCCAGTGCCTTCTGATACTGCCCCGCCGTCAGGGAACTGTTTAAAAAGGCTGCATGAACCCCTGCCTGGTTCAGCGCCCTCACCTGGTCTTTCATCAGGGAAATAAGAGGTGAAACCACCAGCGTAATCCCCTCCATCATAAGAGCCGGAATCTGAAAACACATGGATTTTCCAGCCCCAGTAGGCATAATCCCCAGTACATCCCGGCCGCTCTCAACTGCCTGGATAAGCTCCTGCTGCCCCTCCCGAAACTGCTCATATCCAAAATACTGCTTTAACACCTCATGCGCTCGATCCATGATACCTCCTTTTGCATGTCCACTTAGTTGACACCCTGAAAAATTTCTTTTATACTAGATTCAACACGCTTAAACGCGCCGCCAATACATGATTCAGGAGCAGCCAATATGAAAAATACTTCCTCAAATACACAACACACTGCAAGTTCCAACACCCCCAATGTGCCTAACCTGCCAAACGAAGCCGACGGCTCCACATCACTCCCTAACCAGCCAAACACTCCCAATCAGGGGAATGAACAGAATCCTTCCCTGGGAAAACCAAATTCCCCCAACAAGCCAAATGAGCCTAATGCCGCCAATATGCCCAACACCCTCAAGGAGCCATCCCTGGCAGAGCCCAATACGCCCAGTGAACCCAACCAGCCCAACCGCCCCAACAGGGCAAATCCCCCCAATACGCCAAATGAAAATCTAGCCCAGCAAAATACCATGGCCAGTGCCAATCAGCCTAACAAGCCCAATGAACCCAATACAGCCAACCAGGCCAATGAGCCCAATGTCTCCCAAAACAGCAGCGGGGAGGACGCAGATATCCGCCTGCAGGAATGGGAGGGGAGCTCTCATTCCTCCCAGGCTGCAGAAACCCTTCAGCCTAATCCTGCTTCTTCTGCTGCCATTGAAGGAAATTCGTCCGCCTTATCTATGGGGACTATTGCTCTGGCTGTATTACTGGCCACAATTTCCGGACTGGTAATCTGGAACCGGATCAGGAAAAAAAAGAAACCTACTTCAGATTGAGACGTGTGCGGAATTTCTCCCAGAGAACAGTAAGAAAATATTCATATGCCCGGTCATACACTAATAACAGAACCTGCCCTGTTGCTGCGGCGGCCAGCAGCCAGATTCCTCTGACGCCGTCAGCAAAAATCAGCCGGGGAAAGGCAGTCAAAGCGGGCAGGTAAAGCAGGTTAAAAATTGCAAATTTCCCCAGCCACAGCCAAATACGCCGCCCCCCTCGCGCCCGGGCCACAGCCAAATACAGCCATTCGGAACACACCACATAAAACCCCATAGCCGCAAATGTGATGCAGTACAGCTTATTTGGCGCCAGAAGAAACCCAAGAACTGCAGCTGCCACATAAGAAGCCGTTCCCGCGGCAAGACCGCTTTCCCGGATCACAATGCCTGGGAAAAAGGAAGCGGCCGCCAGAAGAAACAAAGTATTAAATTCCAATACCCCGCTTAGCACAATACATAAAACAGCCAATGCCACGGCCATACCGCCAATGGCTGTTTTTCTGCTATCTACATGCATGAACAAAGATCTCCTCCCGTACATTCACAGCAGGTATCTGCAATCCACAGATCACAGCAGCAGTTTCCTGTGGTAGGCAGGCCGCCGCCTCTGCTGTTTGTCATATTCCCAAAGCCTCTGTTCTGGTAACGCCGGGTATTCCACTGGAGCTGATTGAGCAGACTCTGGTACTCCCTATTATTGGGTTCCATATTAACGGCAGTCTGTGCATCATTCAATGCCTGCACGTTATTCCCCAGTCCATAATGTGCGGCAGCACTGCAATAATACCATTTCGCAGTCCTAGCGGGCTGACGGGACAATACCCGGAGTGCTTCCTGGTAACGCCTGTTATTGATAAAATTAACGGCTGCCTGCAGTTCCACCTCCTGCTGGCTGGAACCTGCGGAATGATTTCCATATTCATAAGTGCCGGAACCTCCTTCCCGCTCCCGCATAATCTGGTCATATGCCTCCTGGACTTCTTTAAATTTCTCCTCTGCCAGACCAGCCAGCGGGTTATCCGAATAGGAATCCGGATGATACTTCCTGCTCAGATCCCGGTATGCCCTTTTCACTTGGTCATTGGAAGCGCTGGGAGAGACCCCAAGCACCTCATATGGATTCGTTACCATGATTTTCCTCCTTTTGTACACTGTCTTTCTTAATCAATTTCCGGTATTTTCCCCATACCCCTGAATACAAGATATTGCGTAAAATATCTGTTTCCCACAGACAGGGAAGCTGTTCAAAAGCATTACAGCACTCTGAAATCATCATTTCCAGCATCCGCCCGCATAATTCATCGAATTTCTCCGGCTGTTTTTTGCTGCTCTCCCACAGTTCTCGCAGCGGATTATACAGTCCTTTCTTCCTGTCCTCTGAAAAATCCTCAAAAGCATCCAGAATATAAATGTATTTTCCCAGGAAAAACCCCATCCGGCGCATTTTTTCCTCCCATTGATCCTGCCGGAAAACAAAAAGTTCTTCCATCAAATGCCCATAACATCCGGCAACGGCATCAATATCCTGGCACTGCTGCTCTTCCAGCTTTTGTAAAGCGTTCAGCTGGCGTTTAAAAGCGGCTGCCTGCCGGGGATATTTTTTCGCTGCCTTCTCTGCTTTTTTATGGAACAGGTGGACTCCCGCCAGCCCCACAAGGCTTTTCTCGTCCTTCCAGTCGTCTGCAAAATGATAATATGTCAACAAAAAATTCATATCCGCCCCATAATCAGTCATGGGGTTATGCAGAACCGGTATTTTCTTTATGGGATGGACCACACAGCGGCGGGGTCTCATACTGGTCTTTTCTTCATATAGAGAACTGAGCAGAATCACCACAAAAGTCAAATCGTAAGTCAGAGACATCTGCCCCAAAAGCCCATATTGTCTCCTCAGCTGATGGCAGAGTCCGCAGTAATATCCTTTGTACTGATAGTAATCCCGGATTCTTAAGTCAGGTTTGTCTATGGTTAAATATCCAATCACGCTTTTTGCTCCTTTACTGGATAATTAAGGTATATTCTATCACTATCTTTTAGTCTGGTAAATGTTTTTTTCAACTTAATCTGAAAATCTTTGTGGTCCCATTTACAGTTATACTCAAGAGCATATATATTTGCCAAATGACTTGCTATTTTGCTTGAAACAGTGAAGGCCTGCTGGCAAATCATTTGGCTCACGGGTATACTTGAAGAAAGCAGCATATTATGTTATAGTTACTCTCACAACTTGATATTATATTGCTAAGGAGAAACACTCACATGACCAGACAAGAATTCCAAAACTTATGCCAGACTCCTGTTCTTTTGGACGGTGCCACAGGTTCCAATCTGATGGCTGCCGGTATGCCAAAAGGCATCTCCACAGAACTGTGGGTGCTGGAACATCCGGACATCATTCATGAACTGCAGTCCGCCTATACAGACGCGGGAAGCCAGATTCTCTACGCCCCCACCTTCGGAGCCAACAGAATCAATCTCACCCGCCATCACCTGGAAGACCGGATTCAGGAACTAAATACCACTCTGGTTCAATATACAAAAAAAGCCGCCTGCGGCAAAGCGCTGACAGCTGGCGATGTGACCACCACAGGACAGATGATGGAGCCTTTTGGCAATCTCACTTATGAAGAAGCTTTCTCAGCCTATCAAGAGCAGATTACGCTGCTGGCTGAGGCAGGCGCTGATCTCATTGTAATTGAAACCATGATTCATGTGGGAGAAACCTGTGCGGCACTGGATGCCGCCCACGCAGCCTGTGACCTTCCCATTATGTGCTCCATGACAGTGGAAGCCGACGGAAACATTTTCACCGGAGGAAATATCAAAGATGCCGCCTCCACCCTTGAAGCGGCAGGTGCCGATGCCGTGGGAATCAACTGCTCCGTGGGCCCGGAGCAGCTGGAATCCATTATCCGCAGTATCCACAGTGCTGTATCCATTCCGGTACTGGCCAAACCAAATGCCGGAATGCCTGTAATCACAGACGACGGACAGGCTTCTTACCAGATGAAACCAGAAACCTTTGCCCGGCACATGAAAATTCTGAAAGAAAGCGGAGCCTCACTGCTTGGCGGCTGTTGTGGCACCACCCCTGCATTTATCAAAGCCTTGAAGCAGATTCTGGAAGAATAGCTCATAACCTATCAAAACTATCATGATCTAATTTTCGTCTCCCGGATACTCCTTCTCACAGGGAGGATGCAGGCGGGTACAACCGAAAGCATATCTACACCCATGCGGAGGAATCTGCTGGTGAGAGCAGTATTGGCTGCCAGTTCGCCGCAGATTCCCACCCAGCACCCCTCTTTATGTCCTTCCCGCACCACCATCTCAATCATCTTCATAATAGACGGATGCTGCTCTCTGTAACGTTCTTTCAGCTGAGGGTTCTGCCGGTCCATAGCCAGCGTATACTGGGTGAGATCGTTTGTGCCGATGCTGAGGAAGTCCAGCTCACGGGCCAGTTCCCCGGCCATGACAGCCGCTGCCGGAGTCTCCACCACGATCCCTTGTTGGATATCCTTATACGGTATCTCTTTTTCATGCAGACTGGCCTTTACTTCCTCCACCAGCCTCTGGATTTCACGGATTTCTTCCACATATGTAACCATGGGATACATAATAGCCAGATTTCCATAGGCACTCGCCCTAAAAATCGCACGAAGCTGTTCTTTAAACACATCTTTTTTCTGAAGACAGACCCGGATTCCCCTGTTGCCCATGGCCGGGTTTCTCTCATCAGAAAGCCCCATATATTCAGCCTTCTTGTCCGCTCCAATATCCAGGGTACGGATAATGACCAGTCCTTCCCCCATGGCCAGCGCCGCCTGACGGTATGCCTGAAACAGTTCCAGCTCCCCGGGATAACTCTCCCGTCCCAGGTACTGAAATTCACTGCGGAGCAGCCCAATGCCTCTTGCCCCATTATCCAGGGCCTGACTCATGTCTTCCAGGTTGCCGATATTGGCATACAGATACACTCTATGGCCATCTGCTGTCACATCTTCTTCATCCTTCAGTGAGAGAAGGTATTCCTTTTCCTCTCTCTCCAATTTGCGGCGCTTCTCATATTCCTGTAAAAGCCCATCACTGGGGTCAATATAGATCTTCCCCGTATAGCCGTCAACAATGGCAAATCTCCCATCCCATCCGGCATCAGCCGGCACATGAACCAGCGCAGGCACATCCATAGTCTTCACCAAAATAGAAGCATGAGATACCGGAGAACCTTCCTGGGTGAGAAATCCCAGAATTTTATTTTTATCCAGTTTCATTACTTCTTCCGGTGAAATATGTTCCGCCGCAATAATCACTGGTTCATGGAGAATTTCCTCTTCTTTTGGCAGGCCATCCAGGATATAAGTCATCCAATTGGAAATTTCCCGTATATCCTGGACACGATTTAACGCCGCTTCATCTTTCAGACTGCCGAACACGGAAGTCATCTCATCCCGGGTAGTCACTACCGCATGGGACACATTGACCTTTTCCGAAGCAATCATACTGGTAATCGCTCTGGAAAATCCAGTACCCTCCAGGAGCTGAATCTGCCTTCTCAGTGTGTCCGCTTCTTTCGTCTCCGGTACTGCCTGGCTGTATAGTTCTTTCAGCTGCTCCAGCGTCTTTTCTTTTGCTCTGTGATACCTGTTTAACTCCTGTTTCACATCAGATATGGCGTGTGGATACCCTGACTCCTTGGTGCTGACATAATATCGGATTTGGCCAATGGCAATTCCCGGAAAGGCTGCCACGCCCTCATAGATTTCCATCTTTTCTCACTCCTGTGTGCTTAATCACAGGCAGCTCTGAATTCTGTCCAGTTTTTATTATAAGCCGCCTCTGCATCTTCACTGACATTTTGAACGATCTCCCCTTCTGTTACCGTATCCGGCACTGCCAGGTCCTGATTCTCCAGGAATTGATCCGCTTCTATATTGGTAGAATAATATCCCATAAAGTCAAAACACTGTGCTCCTGTTTCCGGCTCCAGAATATAATTCAAGAACTGATGGGCCGCATCACTATTGGGCGCATTGGATGGGATAAATCCGGCCATAATTCCGAATCCCAGCCCCTCTTTCGGATATACCACTTTCAAATCCGGATTTTCCGACAATACCTGGGTAACCTGGGAAGTGTACAAAAACGCCACGCTGGCCTCACCGTTTAAAAGGGCATTTTGAGTATTCTCATCCTGAATCATACGAACATTTGGGGCCAGAGTTTTTAACTTTTCTCCTGCTTCCTCAATGACAGAAACATCTTCCTCATTCATGGATTTTCCCATGCTGAGAAGCGTGATTCCATTGATCACACGATAGTTGGCGGTAAGTGCTATACTGTCAGCAAGACGCTCATCCCATAAATCCTCATAGCTCTCAATCTCAAAATCCACCAGTTCCGGATCGTACACAATCAGTGGAATTCCAGCCCCGTAGGGAACTGTGTAGGCATCTTCTTTATCATAAAATTGTCCCTGATACAGGGGATTGATATTGCCAAAATTCTCAATCTTACTCTGGTCCAGCTTCTGAGCCAGCCCTTCCTGAACCACAGTTTCAATAATATAATCATCGGCGATTACCAGGTCATAATCCCCGCCCTCTGCCTGAGCCAGTTTTTCCAGCATAGTTTCATCGGTGTCAAAATTGGAATAGACAATCTGGATACCCGTTTCTTCTTCAAAACCATCCAGCACCTCCTGTGGGAACATTCCTTCCCACGTAAATAACACCATCTCTCTGGAATCATCTGTACCGGCACTTTCACTGCCGCTTTCTTTTCCATCTGTATTGTCACTCTGCTCTCCCTGTCCGCCGCAGCCGGACAGCAGGCAGACCGCCCACAGGCACACTGCAAGCAGACTCATTAATTTTTTCACCGTCATTTTTTTCATAGACACCCTCCTACTTCCTTTTTCAGTAAATTCACATGACTTATTACGGCTTCAGCCGGATTTGCCGTCTTCTGTAATCGTAACCTGGCCGCTGTACAAATGGCTCCCAGCATTTCCCCGCCTGACCCCTCTGCGCCCTGCCAGAGAAAACAAAAATCGCAGCAACTGTCCAGCCGCCAAAACAGCCAGTGTGACAGCCAGCATAATGGTACACAGGGCATTAATTTTCGGAGTTACACCAAACTTGGTCTGCGTATATACCTTTATGGGAAGCGTATTCAATTTCGGACCATTTACAAAAATAGTAATCACCACATCATCCAATGACATAGCAAATGCCAGCAGACATCCCGACATTACAGCCGGCATGATCAGCGGCAGCGTAATATCTAGGAACGTGCGCATAGGCGAGGCTCCCAAATCCATGGCCGCTTCCTCCAGCGCCGGGTCCATACCTGTCATCCTGGCCTTTACCATCATCAAAATATATGGAATACAAAAAGCCGTATGAGCAATGACCAGAGTCACCATCCCAAAAGGCAGGTGCAGCACAGAAAAGAACGCCAGAAAAACCATACCCAGAATAATCTCCGGTATCATGATGGGAAGGGTGGATACATACTCAACCACTCCTTTTGACCGGTGTCTTACTTTCGTAAGTCCCACAGCTCCCAGAGTCCCCACCACCGCCGCAGCCAGACAGCTGAGTACCCCCAGCACCAGACTGTTCTGCAGGGCCTCCAATATGGCGGTATCCTGGAAAAGTTCCCGGTACCATTTTAACGAAAAGCCTTTCCACATGGCTGTGGTCTTAGACTCATTAAAAGAGTATATGACCACTAGGATAATGGGCAGATAGATAAATAACAGAACCAGCCCCAGGTAAATCCCCGGGAGTTTCGTCTTATTCCTTTTCAATAAAGTCCCTCCAGCTCGCTCGTGTGGGTCACACGGCGGTATATATAAATAATCAAAGTAGTCAGCACGGTCAATACCACTGCCAGTGCTGCCGCAAACGGCCAGTTGCTTCCTCTGGTCATCTGATCCTGAATCAGGCTTCCCACCAGGACAATTTTATTTCCCCCCAGAATATCTGCTATGAAAAACAGCCCCATGGAAGGAATAAAGGTAAGAATCATTCCTGACAAAAGTCCTGGAAGTGTCAGCTTCAGTGTGATTGTAAAAAAAGTCTGGACAGCATTGGCGCCCAGATCTCTTGCCGCCTCTATCAAAGACCAGTCCAGCTTCTCCGCACTGGAGTAAACAGATAAAATCATAAAAGGAAGCAGTGTATAGATCATGCCGGTGAGAACTGCCGGATAACTGTATAACAGTTTCAAAGGTTTTTCAATCAATCCTAGATTCAGCAAAACTCCGTTTAATGCCCCTTTGGTCTGCAGAATAATAATCCAGCCATACAGACGGATCAGACTGTTCACCCAAAAAGGAATGGTCAGTAACAGCATCATCCGCTTTTTCCATTTACTGCTTAATTTCGCCATAAAATAGCCAAACGGATATCCCAAAAGCATTATAGCGGCGGTACTGCTGAACGCCAGTCTCAGAGACTGGACAAACGTCCCCAGATACACCGGATCCAGAAGTCGTTTATAGTTCTCTGAAGTAAACCGCCAGATTACCCCGTACCCCTCCCGGTTTGATGCAAAGCTCAGGGCAATCATATAAACCAAAGGTCCTGCCACAAAAATCAGCGTAAATGCGTACAACGGCAGCACTGTAAATGTCCACCAGTTACGTTTTTTTCTCATTTCTCACCCCCTGTCTACCAATACTCCGTGACTGCTGTTCCAACGGAAGCAGATCTCCTGTCCCACCTCAATCTGGGAATCCATACCGCAGCGGCTGGAAACCAGTCTGCTTCCATCAGGCAGCGCAATCACAATTCTGTGCATGCCGCCCACATAATTCTTCTCTGCAATCTGCCCTTTCATTCCACAGCCGCAGTTTTCGTCCAGCTCGATATGTTCACTGCGCACGGCCAGCGTAACCTGCTCCTTGGGCTGAAGGCGGGCTCCGTCTGTATTCACCAGCGCCTTGCCGCCGCAGGTATCTACCACTGCCTGATCTCCTGCCAGATGGTCCACCTGTCCGGATATAATGTTGGCATTTCCCACAAACACAGCCACATAACTGGTTCTGGGATGGTTATAGATTTCATCTGCTGTGCCGATTTGTTCGCAGATCCCCTGATTCATCACTACAATCCTGTCAGACATATTGATGGCCTCTTCCTGGTCATGGGTAATATAGATAAAAGTGATACCCAGCTTCTTCTGAAGACGCTTCAGCTCCAGCTGCATAGCCCGCCGCAGCTGAAGGTCCAGCGCACCCAGGGGCTCATCCAGAAGAAGTATCTTGGGATTATTCACCAGTGCTCTGGCAATGGACACACGCTGCCGCTGGCCTCCGCTCAGTTCAGAGGGTCTGCGTTTCTCATATCCCTCCAGCTGTACCAGCGACAGCATACTGGAAACTTTTTCCCGTATTTCCCTTTTGGGGACTTTTTTTAACCTCAGCCCATATCCAATATTGTCAGCCACATTCATATGGGGAAACAGCGCATAGTTCTGAAACACTGTATTCACGTCTCTCTGGTTAGGCGCCAGGTCTGTCACATCCTGACCTTCCAGCAGCACCCTCCCCTCATCCGGGGATTCCAGTCCGGCGATAATCCGCAGGGTAGTGGTCTTTCCACACCCGGAAGCCCCCAAAAGGGTAATAAATTCTCCCCTTTTGATAGTCAGATCAATACCCTCCAGCACCTCCACATCCTGAAAGTGCTTTTTAATACCGATTAACTCTAAAACATTATCTTCCATTCATTTCTCCCAGAATTACTTACAGTTTTTTCAAATTTTTTCCGCTTCTGGTATCCTGATATTCTCCCTCGGCCACCACACATTCCCCGTCTGCGATCACATAAAAAACACCCTCCGGTTTCGCGTCCGGCAGACCTACATGGGGATAATCAGCTCTGTCACAGATTTCTTCCATAGAAAAAACCACCAAATCTGCGTCCATTCCCGGCTCGATACAGCCCTTTCTTTCAAATCCAAACAATTCAGCCGGCAGAAGTGAAGCCTTATAAACTGCCTCCTCCACAGACAGCAGTTTCTTCTCCCGTACCATTTTTCCCAGATATCTGGGAAATGTGCCTGCTATCTGGGGATGTCCCTCGCCTTTTCCATAACCGCTGGTATCGCTGGACGGCATGGCATATTCCTTCACCAGACATTGAAAAACTTCCCGCTCCTCTCCCTCGAAAAAGAGAATTGCCTCATGGGGATAGTGTTCCTTCATATGAAAAAACAATTCCTCATCCATCACCCTTCCTTTATAACATCCTGTGGCAACAATCATCTGCTCCCATTTCCAGTTGTTATTCCGGATATTTTCATAAGAAAATGTAGTGGTATCAAAATATGTGGTCCAATTGGTATACATGCCGCTGTCAATATAGACAGGAAGCCCCTTCCTGCGGGCCTGGTCCACCATATCCAGGGCCTGCTCAGTGAGCCCCTGGCAGTATTGATACACGAAATGGGAAACCAGCATTTTCGCCCCCGTCTGCTCCGCTGTCTGTATGACATCTGCCAGAGAAGTAAGGTCATCGTCAGCCAGAAGCCTGGTATGTACTGCACAGATCCGGTCGTATTTCGCTACAATCTCAGCCAGTGCTGTCACTTCTTCTATGGTACATCCCGGTACATAGTCCAGGCCAAAAGAAATTCCACAGGCGCCTTCCTGCAGTGCTTCTTCTGCCAGGGCAGCCATCCGGCCAATTTGCTGGCTGTCCGCCGGCCGGTAAAGGTCTGTAAGCCCTACTGCATTTCTAAGCGGTCTCCCATGGCCCACCAGCATTGCCTGATGAATCGGAAAGCCCTGCTTCTGATGAAATCCGAAAAACTCTTTCAGATTTTCAGGACTATACCCGCAATTCCCTCCTACTGTAGTGGTAACCCCCTGACAGGCTGACAGCTCAGCCGGATACAGAACCCCATCAATATGTCCATGTACATCAATAAACCCGGGAGCTACATAATATCCAGAGGCGTCAATTTCTTTCTCAGCGCTGAGCGGTTCCTCTGAAAGCACTGCAATCCTGGAGCCTTCCAGCCCCACATTCAGCTTCCTGCTTGTTCTCCCACGTGTATCTATTACGATGCCATGGTTAATGGCCATAGTCAGCATAGGCATATGCCTCTCTTTCTACCTATTATATATCATCTTTTGAATACGTTTTACATATTCTGTCTGGGAAAAAACCGCCTGGTAATCTCCCATCACCTGCCGTGCCTGCTCTGCATGGTCTTTCAACAGTTCATACACAGTCAGAGCCGCCAGTTTTGCCGGGGCGATCAGCGCCTTATCCCAATCTGTAACAGCGAACTCTGCCCCGTGAAGGACTCCGCGAAAGCCGCCGAATGTGAAATTCACTACTGGCATCATATGTGTCAAATCACCCATATCCGTACAGGCATTATTAAAATCATGTTCCGATACATTTTTGTATGTATAACCCTCCAGGTAACCTGCCGCTGCTTCCAGTGCCCTGTCTGCTGGGCGGTAACGCACTGGCAGATATCCCTGGAGTTTTTCACGCTCAATTTTTCCGCCAAAGGCGTAAGCCGCCCCTTCAAAAGCCCGGGTAACTTTCTCCCGGACACTGTTAATAACCTCTAGGCTTCCTGCCCGCACTTTGCTCTCCACCACCACCCGCTCAGGTACACAGTTGAGGGCTTCGCCCCCTTCCCTGACCAGTGTGTGCAGGCGGACATGGTCTTCCTCCCGGAAAGTTTCCCGCATCAGCCCCATCATATTCAATGCGCTGGATGCGATACTTAAAGCGTTGACACCTTCCCACGGTGCAACCGCCGCATGGGCTGCTTTTCCCTTTACCGTCACCAGCTCCGAGGAAAATCCGTTACTTGCTGGATTTCCCAGATAAAAATCTTCTTCCACCGGCACCATATGGACATGTGTAGTCACAGCAATGTCCGTATCTTTAAAAACGCCCAGGCGTATCAATTCGGCCTTGCCTGTACCGGCAAAGCCTACTCCCTCCTGTTCAAGCCATCTCCTTTTCTGGGCATCTACATATTCCTCTGCAGGTACTGCCAGAAAAGATACCGTTCCCTCCAAATGCCGCCGCACCTCAGCATCTGTCAGCGCCATCGCTGCACCCAGCATCAGGGCCAGCTGCAGATGGTGCCCACAGGCATGAGCAATGCCGGTCTTTTCATCCGCAAAAGGATGTCCCGGACATAAAATGCCATCCAGCTCGCCGACTACAGTCACATGGGGACCCGGACCAGTACTGAATGTCCCACATACACTTGTCCGGCCCATTCCCTCCTGTACATCCAGACCCAGCTTCTCCAAAAATCTCTTGACCTTGGAGGCTGTACGAAATTCGCAGAAACCGCTTTCCGGATGACGGTAAATATCTTCAGCAAAATTTATCATCTCTTGCCGGTATTTGTCAATGCACGCAATTATCTTTCTCTCCATTTTCGTACTCCGTCCGTTCAAACGCTGAAATTCGACTGCTAAAAATTACAATCACTATCATACCATAAAATCTTTATTTAGCAAATAATAAAAATCATTACTTGATTTTTTTTATAAAGGTGCTATAATAGGAACATACGAATGCAGATATAGTTCATCGGTAGAATGCCAGCTTCCCAAGCTGGAGAGGGGGGTTCGATTCCCCTTATCTGCTGTCTCAAACCCTTGAAAATATTGAGTTCTGGGAGTGTTAGGGTTTCAAAATCAATCAAAGAATCAATCAGACATTTGTCACCATGGATTAAAAACAGCTTTGTATAGAAAGGCCGGAAACTGTAACAGCTTCCAGCCTTTCTTTTTGATATCTGCCGTATCTCATTTTCAGCAGTCATACATTTCCTAATTTTACGGAACCAGCACATTGGCATAAAATTTCTCATCTTTACTGGCCAAACTGGCACCTCCATCTTCATACCAATCATACACCACAGTTTCCTGTCCATCACTCCAGATTTCCGGGCAGTCATTATCCATCCAGTCTTCTGGCCGTTTATGGCATGTCTGTTTCGATGCCTTTATTATAATCTCCTGCAGCTGTACAAATTCCTGTTCATTCAAAGTTCCCGGCTTTGCAGATATGAACAGCGGGGTGCCGCTTTCCGCTATCACATCTGCCCATTGGCGGTTCAGTTTCCATGGGATATGTTCTGTAATTCCCACACAGTCTGCGTCCACATCAAAAAATGTTCTGTGCTGGGGCAGTCTGAATGCCAGGGAATTGATGCCCATTTTCCGGGTCCGTTCCCATGTATACCCACTGGTATCGTCGCCTACCCGGCTGACATGCATCAGGCCAGCCCCCAAATGTCCGATGGTATTACATCCGATAATCACTGTCCCGTATGCTGCCGCTGTCTGATAAATTGCCTGGTACAAATCTTTGACCACTTCCGCGCTTGTCTTACTGCGGTCATAGAAATGCCAGCCGCTGCCAGCTACCAGAGGATTCATCTCAAATCCCCATCTGCCAAACAAATCATAAGTAGAAAAATCATGTTTAATCAGCTGAAATCCCCATTCGCAGAGACACTGCACATCTTTTTTCACATATTCCAGAACCTCCGGATGGCTGGGGTCCAGACATCCATTTTCGGAAAGCCTCCACTCATCCGGAATGGATTCCTCTTCATTCAGCAAAAACCTTACCCAGATTCCCGTTTTTGCCCCTTTCTGAATCATTTTTTCCGCCAGGCCTTTCATATCCGGGAATCTGCTGTTTCCTTTTCTCCATGGGCCTCCGTTGTATTCATTCAGACGGTGATGCTCCTGCCAGCAGTCATCAATCACCATGTAAGGCGGATTTTCTGCCCCCTTTGCCAGCTCCAGTATGTAATCGGTATCTTTTAATATATGGGCTTCTGAGCTGACACCATATGCATAATACCAGTTGTTGCTTCCATATACAGGTGTCTTTGGGAAAACCGGGTCCTGGCACATAACCTGGCAAAATTCTCTGGCAAATGAAAATGCATCTCCTTGTGCCTCCAGACACACCAGTTCCGCCAGTTTCATCCGCCTTCCTTTCAGCAGAACGCCTGCCCCTCCACATCTCACGTCCAAAAACAATGTGATTCCTCTGGTGTCTGCCTGCCAGTAACACATGGCAGATGGGCGTACCCTCACACCATATCCCCACTGTATTCCCTGGTGAGAAGCCAGAAAATACCATGGCATAACCCGGCTTGCGCTCATACCGCACCACTGGAACTCTCCATAGCCCCGCTCCCACACATCTCCCAGTATCTTTACCTGCCTTGGAAACTTCTGATTCCATCGAATCTTAATCCACTCAACAGCACTGGCCTCCGCAGTCAGATATACATCGTCCTGTCCCTCATTTTCCTCAATTTCAATGCAGATATCTGATACGGAAACCTTTTTCCCACTGTGGGGTATTTTATATGTTTCCTGCTCCGTCTTCACAGTCATATATGCAGATTCGCTGAATTTTAATGGCTTCTTCATCTTCCTCACACACTCTCCTTTTCTCAAAGCTCTTAGGCACTGTAGAAACTGCCACGAATCATTTGACATTCATATCTACAGCATTATACCCTGCCAAAATGAACCATGTCAATGAAAAAACTCTTTAATATTCAGCTCATACATATCACCTTCGGTACTGATAAGCTGGAATCTGTTCCAGTCCATCACCCAGAACCTGATTTCCCAGATATTTCACACGGCCTGCACCGTCAAACCGCACGGTCAGCACATGCGTAATTACGCAGTCGTTCCCTGTCCGTCTGCAGACTGCATCCACCGTAATCGCTGTGGTGCCGTCTTCATTTTCTTTCATATCTGTAATCTCTGGGATGGAGGAGCCAAAGGCTGTAGGCGTATAATCCCGTCCCCCTATCCCTTTCCATATATAAACCTGCTTTTTTTCATCAAATTCCACATACCTGCGGATCTGTTCTGTCGTCACAGGAAGATATTCCTGAAGCAGACTTTCAAATTCCTCCCCAGGTATTCCGTCCGGGTACTGGCTGGCACGGCACTGTTCCTGATTTTTCATAAAATAAAAACATTCATACATCCCTCTATAATCTAAATCTTCCAGATGCTCCGAATCCCAATTGGAGCAGATGAGATTATTCTTCTGATAGCCCACCGGATAGAGATACCTGCTGGCCGTCTCCAGATATTGCTGTTTCAACGGCTTTACCCTGACCATACGGTCTGCATTAATCCGCTCTGACAGTTCCGGCGGCTCCGGCACACAAAATTCATAGCAGAACCATCCTTTCTTTGTATACTCCCACTCTTTGACCGTATAACTTTCTGTCTCATGGAGCACCGGACTGTCATCGTTCCAGGTAGTCCGCGTATAGATTACCATCATCTCCTGCCCATCAAATACAAATTTATTCCGGCCGATTCCCCCATCTTCACAAAGCTCATAGAGCAATATCTCCCCCTTTTCTCCTTTCCTGGACTGTTTTAGAAATTTCTGCATCTGCCTGTAATTTCGCACGCCATTGCAGATTCTGGAGAAATACGCCGCACAGCCGCTTTCCTCCATTTTATCTAGCATTTCTTCTGCCGTCTCATCGGTGATTACGCTGTTACTTGCCAAGCCTCTTTCACTGTTTTCGAAAATTGGCCTGATATTTTCTAAAATTTCCTGACAGTCTTCCTCTGCCTCCTTTTTCTCCTGTCCACCTGCCGCAGGATGCCATTCGTTATCACTGAAATTCTCAGAGACAATCTGAACGGATTCCTGATTTTCCTGCTCTCTCTGGCATCCCTGAATACTCAGCAGACAGACCAGCATTACAGCAGCCATCATACGTTTCAATTGCTGTACCTCCCTTTACAATCATTTAAAATATCTGTCCAGAACTTCTTTATCTCCATTCACCACATAGCCGCTGCCACCGATTTCTTTTACATTTTCTACCATGGAAATCAGCAGTATGGGCTGTGGTGTATCCTTCTCTGCAGTGAATACGGAGAACCATCCGATTTCTGTGCCATTGACATCTTCTTTTGCAGCTTTAATCTCTGCTGTTCCCGTTTTTCCCGCCAATATCCTGTCATCTCTATGCGCCCTGTATGCAGTACCCCGTGGGTCATTGACCACACCTGTCATCCCTTCCATCACTTGATTGATAATATCCTCTGAAAACATCTGCTCCTTCCACACCGTTCCTATTGCTTCTTCTTTGTATTGTATGTATGGTTTTACCATATTCCCTCCATTTAAAAAAGCAGTGTACATGGACGCTAAATGCAGAGGATTTACCAAAATCTGTCCCTGGCCATACCCACTGTCCGCCAGCTGTATTTCCGTCTCTATCCTTTCTGTATTGGAATATTGGGAATCTGACATAGTAATCTCAAAAGGAAGTTTCTGATTGAATCCCAGCTCATCCAAAGATTTCATGAGTCTTTCTGACCCGATTCTCAATGCAGCTTTTGCAAAATAAATATTATCAGAGTAAATAATTGCATTTTTCATAATGACTGGTTCATATGCCTGCAGTGTTGTGACATAATAAGAGCCCCAGGAAGAATCTTTCTGCCAGGATAGGCCCTCATTGCCAAAATCCTCTGCTGGGTCAAATGCATTGTTTTTTAATCCAATTGCCGCTATGACTGGCTTAAAAGTGGAGCCTGGACACCAATTCTGACGGAAACGGTTATAGAGAGGTTTTTTGACGTCTGTGTTGAGCGAGTCCCATTTTTCCTGTGACATGCCCTGGACAAAATCATTGCTGTCATACCCTGGTGTACTCACCAGGGCCAGTGTCTCCCCAGTATATGGCTGTATGGCCACGGAACAGCCCGGTACCTCTTTCATCTGCCCATATAAATCTGCCTGAAGCTCTGCATCAATGGTAAGCTGTATATCCTTTCCATCCTCCCTGGCGGAGGAAGCTATGGTTTCTTTCACCTGTCCGGTTTCGTCTACAATAGTAATCCTGCAGCCATCTTGTCCTTTTAATTCTTTTTCGAACAGCCCTTCTATTCCGCTTCTGCCGATGACACTGCCTGCACGATACCCCTCCCCTGAATGTTTTTCCAAATCTTCAGCTGTGACCTCCTGAACATATCCAATCAGATGGGAGGCAGCTTCTCCCAGCCCATACATACGAACTTTCGTATCCGTCAGCATCACCCCTGGAATGGCCAAAATCTGCTGTTGACGCTGTTGTTCCTGAAGCAGTTTTTCATCCGGCTTCTCTTTTAATAAATCCAATTCTTGTACTTTGGGGCGGACCGCCAGAGGAACAAAGGAATCTTCTTTTACCCAGCCTGCGGACAGCTTATTTTCTATTGTTTCCAGGTCCAGTTCCAATAGTTGAGCCAGTTTCTTCAAAGAGCTGCCCCTGTCTTTCAGTTTTCCCGGAACAATACCGATTGACGACGCTGTCCCCTCTCCCGCCAGCATTTTTCCATTTCTGTCCTTAATCTCCCCCCGTCTGGCCTGTTCTTCTGAAACTCTGACCTTATCCACTTTTGTCAGGCGTGGAAAGATTAAATGGTCATCCCACTGGATTCTGTAACCGTTATCCGTATCCACGAAAACCGCATCGTTATCAAACTTAACCTGTCCGGCAGATGTTTCAAAAGACATAGTATAAGATACAATAGCTGTCTGGCGTTCTCCTTTTTCTTCCCTGATATTCTCTACTTTCACATCTTTAATCTCTATGCCTCCGTAGATATTGGAATTTCTGTCCACAAACTCTTTTTGGTTTGTACAAGCAGAACTTTGTGGGTGGATCATCTCATACATAGCCGCATACTTACCTTTTTCTATGCAGGCCACATATCTCTCCAACATTTCACCTGGTGTTTCTCTCACTTGGATTGTTTTCTGCCAGAGCAAAATGGCACTGCCTGCAGCCGCAACGACCAGAAGACTGGCAAATAAAAAAATTATGACCACTTTCATTTTTCCATATTTTTTACTGCTCATTCAACCTTTCCTTTCTCCATCTACGCTATCTGCCAAATCCACTTTTTCTATATATTAATATTACATCTGTAAGATTTTTGTGTCAAGTACATTATTCTTTTGAGAGGAAGGCACAGAAGACCGAGCGGATGATATAAACAAAAAAAACAGTCAACTACTCATTGACTGTCTTTCTATATTTTGGCTTCTATTCTTTTAACATTCAAACACGCTCTAGCATACCTTCAAAACCGCATATACGATCTGCCTCTTTTCCTGGTCAAACCCTCACCCG
>CAJURF010000032.1 GCA_910588825.1 uncultured Lachnospiraceae bacterium | reverse complement strand
GGTCACAAAGACCGCTAATAAAAAACTTACACATTTAACTTGACAAACCCAAAAAACAAGCCCTGCTCAAGACAGATAGAGCAGGACTTGTTTTTTATTTTTCAGTCTGTTCCGTACATTTCCCGATAACGGTTTACAAGGGCTTCCAGTATACAATTCCCCACAGTCACTGCACCTTCCACATCCAGGAAGTGTTCTGCGCTTTTGTCCAGCAGCATTTTCCCGCTTCCGTCCAGCTCTTCATCGGCAAACCAGATCTTCAGCGTTACCGGATATAAGGGAAAAAAGCGGAAAACCGCACAGAGATCTGCATTGGAAGGGATGATCTCCGCTCCCAGGGATCCGCAGACTTTTTGGATGTGTTCTGCGGGTTTTCTACCGAATTGCCGGCTGATCGTCTGTTCGCACTGCCGGTCAAATCCCCCTCCGCGGGCAAGGCCCCCTGGCAGATCTCCGAATGCGATCAACTGGGAACTGAGCGGCGTCCCGTCTGCCCTATCCATATAGAGAAGGGTGACAAGATGATGCCATTCGTCCAGTTCTGGTGTCATCTCATACTGGGGATAGCTGATCCGGATATCCTTTCCCATGCTGGACAATAAAAATTCGGATGTTTCTTTGTCAAACTCTATGTGGGTGTTCGTTGCGATCTCTTTACTGGATCTGCCCTTAAGACGTTCTACGGCTGGTTTTCGCATTTCCTGAAACGCACGGTTTGTTGTAAGCTTTTCTTGTCTTTTCATTCTTGTTTTCCTCCCGTTTTCAAAATCACTTCCAATGCGGCTGCAATATCCCTGTCTACGCCGATAGATCTTTCCGCAATCTCTTTCGGGATTGCTTCTGTGGGAACTTTCCCCTTGTTCTCTGCCTCTGCCATATGGATAATATCTTCTGGACAGTTATAAACCATCTCGTGGCAGTGGCTGGCACAACGGTACTCTGTGATCTTTCCTTCCATTTCAAAAACACGTTCCGGGGTGAAACCAGCTAGAGAAAAATGGTCCTCCCCCATACTCTCGGATTCTTTTACCTCATTTCCATATCCCACAATATTCCCGCCCTTCTAAAATTGTTGACACATCGTATTGCAACAATTATAATGTAAATGACTTTAAAAGTGCTTGACGTTTTTTCAGGAAGAGAAACGTTCCTATACAAAAATGCATTTTTTGTATAGAACTTTGGAAAGGATTGAAAATATGGCAGACAGAAAAACGGACCGGCGTACTATTTATACGAAGAACCTCATAAAAGATTCCCTGCTTGACTTGTTAAAACATACCCCTTACGAAAAAATCACAGTAACGGCCATTTGCAAACAGTCAGAAATTACAAGGGCAACATTTTACCTGCATTATAGCAATATTGATGAAGTTTTGGATGAGGTGCTTGACGAAGCACTCCGCCTTACAGAGCTGGATACTAACTTTTCCATATCACACCTGTTTGTTCATGCCGAGACGGAAAAAACATTTTCTCCTGCCCCAGATGATCCTGATATCTATCTCCCGGCATGCCAACGTGCTGCCAGCAACCCCAAATACCGCATCCTGTTCCTTGACGAAACCATGTCCCACCACATACTGGAAAAACTTTACAAAAGAGAAAAAGGGAAAAAAATTCCTGAGATTATGAATACTTATCGTGTATCAGAGTGGGAAGCGGATAAACTGTTCCTGTTTATGCTTCATGGCAGCTTCGCTGTCAATAAAGCACTTGGATGGAATAAGTCTCCTGACTGGTATCGTGCGCAGAAAGTTATACAAAGTTTGATACAGCCTTAAATTTTTATCCGCTTTTCTTTCCCTTACATACACCCCTAAAAAGTAAACAAGGGATTCCAGCAACGCTCAATGTGCCAGAATCCCTTAACATTCTTAACCTTTTACATCTTTTCCTTTTATTTCCTCACTCGTAGTACCACACTATCCCAAATGCCGTGATTTGCCCCATTCTGCCCCACAAGTACCGCTAACGCTTGGCTATTCTCCGTGCTGCCGTGATACAATTATTACAGAACCTCCTGTGCTTTTCATATAGTTTCTTGGATGCAGCCTCCCAGTTCTGCCATTTCCTCCTCAAGCTTAAGGATAACAAAAGGTTTGCTGCAAGATATGAAAAGAATACAGTCAACTTTCAGGCTTTTACTTTTATTGCCTGCCTCCTCGTTTGGTTACTTTGATGGTTTTCAGACACGCTCCACAGCCATTGCTGCATCACTGCAAGTATCGTATATACCATATGTAAATGCAATGTATTTCTGGTGTAATGCTCATCTGCAAACTGATACGATACAGGCTGAAACTTTATTCTCTTTTTTCCTTACGAATACTAATAACAGTGTTGACAATACATAAGAGTATAAAAAGGCTGGCAAAATTAATCCAAATATCTCTATATGCTGTTTTGGCCAATTCTTCCCTTAATCCGCTGAACCAGACATATCCAAATGCTAATAATTGTGATGGCACATATGCAATAATATATCTTAAAAGTAAAGGTTTAACGGGCAAAGCAGTACACAGCTTAAATGCTGTAACACCAATCAAAAGAATTATAGCCCTATCTAATTCGTGCCAATTACCGCTTGGGTCCTCATAAATACCCTTACCAAGATATAAAATACTATTTAACAATGTTACAGCAGTATAAATTATGGAATAAATCGCCACTATCCTTATCCATTTTTTCTTGTTCATTTTTCTCTCCCCCAGCCCTAGCCGTGCTTAATGTTCAAAAACAAAAAATTCACACAGGCCTTTCGCAAACAAAGAGGAACTCTAATCTCTGGCAAGTGTAAATTGAGCTACCAATTGTTTTAAATTTCCAGCCTCGGCAGAAAGCTCCTGGCTGGCCGCTGCACTCTCCTCAGCCGTGGCACTGTTGCTCTGTACAACTGTGGAAATCTGAGTGATTCCCTCATTGACCTGCAGTACGGCTTCAGACTGTTCCTTTGACACCGAAGAGATCTGGTCGATAGAACCAGCCATTGACTGGATGTTGTCTACCACATCTGCCAGAGTCTCAGCCGTATGTTTTGCAATCTCTGTACCTGTCTCTACTGCCTCCGCGGAATGTGTAATCAGCACAGCTGTGTTCTGGGACGCTTCCGCCGACTTGCTGGCAAGACTGCGGACTTCATCTGCCACAACGGCAAATCCTTTCCCTGCGGCACCTGCCCGTGCAGCCTCTACAGCCGCGTTCAGCGCCAGAATGTTGGTTTGGAATGCAATGTCTTCTATAGTCTTGATAATCTTGCCAATCTCTTCTGAACTGGAATGAATCTTTTCCATAGCCTTCATCAGTTCCTGCATCTGCTGATTGCAGACAGAAACGCCTTCGCTTGCATGGTGCGTCTGTTCCCGTACTTCCTGTGCACTGTCTGCGGTATCTTTCACCTGATTAGAGATCTCGCTGATACGGGCTGCCAGTTCTTCCACAGAGCTGGCCTGTTCCACGGAACCCTGACTCAAATTCTGAGCACTTGAAGATACCTGGCCGCTGGCGCTTGAAACCTGTTCTGAAGACGTATTAATCTGATGGAGAATCTCACTTAATTCTACCTTCATGTTATGCATGGAGTGTAGGATACTCTGGAAATCTCCTACATAAGCATCACGATTCTGGGACTGGATATCCAGATTCTGATTCGCCATCTCCCCCAAAAGGTACCCGATGTCATGGATAATGGCAGATAACCCCTTCACCAGTTCGGCAGTGGACTGGGTCAGCATTCCCGTCTCATCGCTGCTGACAGCCTCCGGAACTGGAGATTCCAGGTCACCCTCCACTAAAAGACGCATACGTTCTGCGCATGCTTTCATAGGACGGCTGATGCTGTTGGCCAGTTTCAATGCAACTATAATGGAAAGCAGGATAGCAAGTACCATCATCACCAAGTTTATGACAATATCGAAATATGTAGTAGAGAGATAATCCGACTTGGGAGAAGTAACTGCCACACTCCATCCGTCTGTACCATTTACTGGTGCGTAAGCGGCAAACATACTCTTCTTGCCATTCTTATAATTTCCGAAACCATTTTCGCCCTGGCGCATGGAGGCATGAATCGATGCCAGTTCTTTCAGAGACGAATTGCTTTCTGCCTCGTTTTCTATATTCTGGACAGTGATTGTATCCAAAGTAGTATCTGCAATGGTATCCCCGGAACGGTTAATCATGTATGCACGGCTGTGCTGGCTTACATGAATTGAGGAAACGATATCATTCAGAAAGGTCTCATGGGGGACAAAGTAAACTACGCCTTCAATATCGGAACCCTGAATTCCATCTTTATAGATAGGAGCCGCTACCATAATAGAAAGCTCCCCTGTTATTTTGCTGATAAGTGGTTCTGACACATAGACATTGCCCTGCATTGCCTGTTTGACATATTCACGGTCAGAATAATCATTTCCATCAAAAATACTAATGCCATCCGGGCCGACAATATTCCCGCGTTGAAAATTATGCATACTCACACGTTCGTCAATGATTGATCGTTTTTCCTCCAATGAAACAGTTTCATCGAGAAGCTGTGAAACACAGCCTGTGTCCATGGCAGCATTTTTGTAGGCAGTCAGCTCCTGTTCAATACGTTCTGCCGCGAGAACCGCTGTCTGACTCATCATTTGATCTACTGTTGAGATTGTGCTGTTGTAGTTGAGTGTAATACTGGATGCTCCTACCACCAGCTGTGTGGCCAGGACTGTCACCATTAGACATAGGGTAATTTTTGTCCGAATGCTTTTCATGTTTCTTTACCTCCTAGTTTTTCAATGTGTTCCCGGAAACTCACAGCCCCCGGAATCCCGCACTCTTTCAATTCTCCAAAATTAGAAAACGTTCCCCATAAACCGCCTCCTGTCATTTCTGAAATAAAAAAGAATCCTGCTTTGTGGAAAACGAACCACGTAAAATACAGCCACAAATTCTTGGAATGCTGAAACTTCCACGATTTTACGGCTGTATGTAAAGAAATGGAGACGGTGGGACTTGAACCCATGACCTTCTGACTGCCAGTCAGACGCTCTCCCAACTGAGCTACGCCCCCATGAGCTTTTTTACTATTTTATACAATATTCCATAAAAATGCAAGTAATATTTGTAATTTTTTTCATTTTTTTCATGCCCAGCCCAATCTTTTGTGCTTGTTTCCGTCGTACTTTCAGGAATCTTCCCATACGTGAAATCATACAATAACAGTAACTGGATTTTTATGGAGTGTCATCCTTGGCTAAAAAACTAGGATATCTGCTATATGCCTGTGCCGGTATCTTTTTATTATTACTGGGGCTGGCGTGGAACAGGACAATGGGCAGCTCAGCCGCTTCCCCTGCTGTCAAACCCAAAGCAGGAATTGAGAATCCCGTTCTTGCTCTCACCTTCGATGACGGCCCCCATCCCGTCTATACCCCTCAGCTCCTGGACGGACTGAAAAAGCGGGGAATCAAGGCCAGTTTCTTCCTCATGGGAAAAAACATCGCAGGCAATGAGGCCATCGTCCAGCGCATGTACGACGAAGGCCATCTTATCGGCAATCATACCTTTGACCATGTGCGTTTAAGCAAACTGAATGATACGGAAGCCTGCAGCCAGATTACCAAAACTTCTAACGCCATCTATGAAATTATCGGCCAATATCCCACCTATGTCCGCCCGCCTTATGGCGAGTGGAGAGAAGGGCTGGACTGTACCGTAACCATGCTCCCAGTATTCTGGGATGTGGATCCCCTTGACTGGAATACCAAGAATACAGGCCAGGTAGTACAGAAAGTCACCAGTTCCGCAGAAGACGGAGACATTATCCTCATGCACGATTATTATGAAAGTTCTGTGGAGGCTGCCTTGCAGATTGTGGACTTTCTGACAGGACAGGGTTATGACTTCGTCACAGTGGACCGTCTGCTCCTGGATTAACCATAAAAGAGGGAAGTCCTTTGCACACAGCGGGACTTCCCTCCTCCTAACCTTTAGGCTATTTTGCTTTTTGCCACCTCAGCCAAAGCTGTAAATCCTTCTGCGTCATTTACAGCCATCTCTGCCAGCATCTTTCTATTGATATTAATATCAGCCAATTTTAGTCCATACATAAATCTGCTGTAAGAAAGTCCGTTCAACCTGGCCGCAGCATTAATTCTAGCAATCCACAGCTGTCTGAACTGACGTTTTCTCTGCTTTCTTCCCGCATAAGAACTGGCCAGAGCTCTCATTACAGACTGCTTTGCAATTCTGTACTGTTTTGAACGTGCGCCCCTGTATCCTTTTGCCAGTTTCAAAACTCTTTTATGTCTTTTTTTTGCGTTTAATCCACCTTTAATTCTTGCCATTTCCCTGATCCCTCCTGTATTCTCTGATTATCAATCTGAAGCGTCCTCTATAAATACGGCAGTGCTTTCTTCATAACCTTTGCATTGGCAGCATCTGTAACCGTTGCTTTCCTGAGATTTCTCTTCCTTTTCTGGGATTTCTTGGTTAAGATATGGCTCTTATAAGCTTTCCTTCTAACTAACTTTCCCGTACCTGTTTTTTTGAACCGCTTTGCTGCAGATTTGCAAGTTTTCATTTTTGGCATGGCTAATTCCTCCTTAGATCGTATCAAAATATATCTGCGGTTATCTAACGTTTTTATTTCTTTTCTGATAAAAACATTATCATACTTCTGCCCTCAACTTTAAAACCTTTCTCAACAACCGCAATATCTGATAATAATTCTGCAAAGTCCTCGAGAACATGCTTGCTGGCATGCATATGGGCAATCTCACGACCCCGAAACCGCAAAGTCACTTTCACCTTATCTCCCTTGGTGATGAATTTCCTGGCCGCCGCCGCCTTGGTTTTAATGTCGTTTGCTTCGATATTCGGTGAAAGACGCACTTCTTTGACATCGATGGTTTTCTGTTTCTTCCTGGCCTCTTTCTCTTTTCTAGCCATTTCATACTTATACTTACCGTAATCAATGATCTTACATACGGGCGGCTTTGCTACAGGAGCTACCATTACCAGATCCAATCCCGCTGCTTTCGCTTTGAACATGGCATCTTTCGAGGACATGATCCCCAGCTGCTCCCCCTTGGAACCAATCAAACGTACCTCTTTGTCTCGGATTTGTTCATTAATCTTTAAATCGCTAATTGTAGTGCACCTCCATACCTGAATTACCATTAAAAAAGTGTAGACAGCTCTGCTATCCACACTTACATTATGACCCAATGATACAGTCTCTGCCCATACAGACCACAGACAAAAACACGGATTCACAATTATAAACCATTAGACGCCTCTGCGCTAAGGTGAGAGTGGAAGCTCTGCTTTCTTTTCGTACCGATTTAATTTACCACATTTTGTACACTATGTCAAGAGTGAAATTTTATCCATTTCAGCAGCCCATTTCATCCTTCCGGGGGGAATATCCCCCCCGGACAGCAGCCACAAAAGCCTCATTATATCTGCGCGGGCATGGTTTCCCTTGCCAGCTCCTCTACCAGTGCTTTCATAATCCCTTCATCCACCGGGTCATCTGACTCCAGACGATAACACATGCTGCCCCATCTCCATACCGCCAGATGTCTGTCTCCCTGGGTCTGAATGGGAATGGAAACGTCTCCCACCACTGCCTGCACACTCTCCTGTTCCCGCGCGTTCTCCTGGCTGTTTTCCCCAGACTCCTCATCCTGAGATGCCCGGTAACAATATTCCACTCCATTTTGACTGAACTGTATCTCGGCAATCCGCTCTGAGATAATATAGTAGCGGGCATTCTCCGCTCCCACCGGCGCCTCTATATCCGCACCCACCCTTGCAAAAGCCTGGGTCCCTTCCACTTCCACCAAAGGGTCTGGTATTTCTTCTCTTTTTATCTCCGGCTCACTGTCATTCAGAGAAGAACAGCCGCCAAGTAAAACAAGCATTCCCAGCAACAGACAAAGTTTTCTCATACATTCCTCCTGTTATACCCGCGAGCCAAATGATTTGCCAGCAAGTCTTCACTGTTTCAAGCAAAACAGCAAATCATTTGGCAAATACGTATGCTCCTGAGTATATCCTGACTTTTGATACACTTCAAAGCCGCGTCAGCAGCTTATCCTTCCTTGGCGCACAGGGCCATTCCCCGGAGGGTTCTTATCGTACAGAGAACAAAGTTTCATAATACGACAAGAAAGGCACCTTCCGGCGCCTGCTGTATCTTTTCCAAATCCTGCGCTGCCTGTATCACTTATTTTCTGCAGTTCCTAATTTGGTAATTTCCTGTATTTCCTTAAACTTATCCATGATGTATTCGTAATTCTTCCTCTTGTGGGGAAGGCTGCATCCGCTGCAATCTTTCACACCGGACTTGGTATACTGAAAATTGCCTCCGCACCGGTCTTTCAATGCATAAAGAGGACAATAACAGAACAGACAATTAAAATCCTCCGGATGCTCTGTATCATGACAGGGAAAGTATTCGCACTTTCTATGGGAAAAAAAAGAAAACTCCTTTTCCTTCCAGGAATCCTTATCCAGCATTTTCTCTCCTTCTGACGACAAGAGGCTCCGGCAACAGGAGGTAACAATGGTCCATAAGTGAGCGGAGAGAACCAAAACACTCGCCGAAGCGCTCTATCGTCTGCCGTTTAATCATGCATAATTCACACGTTCAGGTTTTTCCATATAAGAAATGTCCGCCGTTCGTTTTCCCGAAAAGCGGACACACATGATATTTCTACATGTTTAGATGTTCACTTTACACGGAAGCTTCACCTTACATATAAAGCAGGTTTCCTGGCTTATGGTTCACAGCACCGCTTTTCCTTCTCATATGCACGCATACAATGGATATAAAAACAGCACTCCCCAAATACAGTGACCGGATCGCTTAGGATTCTCACCCATATTCCCTCTTCATCTGCCCCATGAATAGCAGAAGCACTCTATATGTTCTCTGGAATTATACTTTTTTATAATAACACATATGGCTGTCTGTGTCAAATAGTTTTTCAGTCTTTACACTTTCAGACCTATCCCTTATAATAAAACAATCATATCGTCTGAAAAGGAGCCATCCATGAATGACAAACATTTCAACTCAAAAATAGACAGCATCCTCTACAAAATTTCCCGCTACCTGGAGATTTTATTTGCGGTGATCATCCTGCTGGTGATCATAGCCTCAGTAGTCTCCCTGGTGGGCAGCATTTTCCTGGACTCTTTCCTGCACCCTGGGGATACTGATTTTAATGACTTTCTCAGTAACGCCCTGACACTGGTGGTGGGGGTGGAGTTTGTGAAAATGCTCTGCCAGCATACCTCGGAGACAGTGCTGGAAGTGCTGATGCTGGCCATTGCCCGCCAGATGGTGGTGGAACATCTGAATACCACACAGACCTTAATCGGCGTGGCCGCCATCGCCGCTTTGTTCGCCACACGGAAATACCTGTTATTAAAACCAGAGGCATCTGCCGGCGCAGACGCCTCTGAGCAAAACAAGAACCATTAGTCTTCCTCCAGATGCTCTGGCTCTGCCGGGATAAACACCCGTGTTTTCTCGTGCTGTTTTTTCATGGAAGCCGCCTGTTCACCAGCCTCCCGGCAGAACAGCATCTGGGAATTCAATGGTGCCTTCCCTCTCCGGTCTTGTTTTTCATAATGCCCGTCTTCTTTTAATATATGTGCTTTTATATTATCCCGGAACTCCATGTCCAGAATATGAAGAACTTCCTGTTTGATCTTCTCATCCTCCACCGGAAATACAATCTCCACTCTGCGGTCCAGATTCCTGGTCATCCAGTCCGCGCTTCCCATAAACACATCCTCGGCTCCGTTGTTATAGAAATAGAAAATACGGCTGTGCTCCAGAAAATCCCCCACAATAGAGCGCACGCGGATATTTTCACTGATTCCCGGGGTTCCCACCTTCAGACAGCAGATTCCCCGTATGAGCAGGTCAATCTTCACCCCGGAAGATGACGCCTGATATAAGGCCTCGATAATATCCGGGTCGCACAGGGAATTGATTTTGGCGGCAATATGAGCCGGCTTTCCTTCCTCTGCGTGCTCCCTCTCGGTCTGAATCATGCGGAGAAACCGCTTTTTCATCCACAGAGGGGCCATAATCAGCTTGTGCCAGGATTTTGGCTCTGAATAGCCGGACAGCATGTTAAATACCGCAGTGGCGTCCTCTCCAAACCGGGCGTCGCAGGTAAATATCCCGCAGTCCGTGTAGAGTCTGGCTGTACTGTCGTTATAGTTTCCCGTTCCCAGATGCACATACCTGCGGATACCTGTCTCCTCCCTGCGCACCACCAGAGTAATCTTGCTGTGGGTTTTCAGGCCCACCAGACCGTAAATCACGTGACATCCCGCTTTTTCCAGCATCTTCGCCCAGACAATGTTGTTCTCCTCATCGAACCGTGCCTTCAGTTCCACCAGCACAGACACCTGCTTGCCGTTTTCCGCCGCTTTCGCCAAAGCCGCTATAATGGGAGAATTGCCGCTGACCCGGTAGAGGGTCTGTTTAATCGCCAGCACATCGGGGTCTTTTGCCGCCTGGCGCACAAAATTTACCACAGGGTCAAAACTCATATAGGGATGATGTAGAAATACATCCCGCTTCTGGATCACTTCAAAAATATCATCCTGGTCAATAAACGCAGGAACCGGTGCAGGCTGATGGGGCTGTGCCTTAAACTGGTCAAACCCTTCCAGTCCGTACAATTTCATAAGAAAAGTCAGGTCCAGAGGACCGGGGATATGAAAAATATCCTCCTCTTTGCTTTGAAATTCTGTCTTGAGGATTTTCAGCAGGCGTTTGTCAATCCGGTCCTCCACCTCCAGACGGATCACTTCCCCCCACTGGCGCTTCTTCAGCTGTTTCTGAATCTCTTTGAGCAGGTCCTCTGCCTCATCCTCGTCGATGCTCAGGTCCGCATTGCGCATGATCCGGTAGGGATGGGCGCACACCACATCATAGCTGAGGAACAGTTTGCCGATGTTGCGCTCAATGATTTCCTCCAGGAGAATCACCACCTTCTGACCGTCTTTATCATCCGGCAGGCCAATCACTCTGGGAAGCACGGCCGGTACCTGCACGGTGGCAAATTCCAGGACTTCCTTTCCCTTTTTCCGATCCTTCTTAGAAATCAGAGCGCCGATATTGAGGCTTCTATTTCGAATCAGCGGAAACGGCCGGGAAGAATCCATGGCCATAGGTGTGAGTACAGGATAGATATTCTCTTCAAAATATTCATCTACAAATTTTTTCTGATGTTTGGACAGTTCCTCATGCTGGCTGATCAGAACCAGACCCGCTTTGTTTTTCAAAGCCGGGTACAGAGAACGGTTATAAGTACTGTACTGAAGCTGTACCAGCTCATGGGTATCTTCGCTTATCTTCTTCAGCTGGTCTTTCGGGGACAGCCCGGCAATATCCGGTTTGGTATACTGGGCGTGTACCTGGTCTTTCAGAGATGCCACCCGCACCATATAAAATTCATCCAGGTTAGAAGAAGTAATGCTTAGAAATTTCAGCCGTTCAAAAAGAGGGATAGAACTGTCCCTCGCCTCGCTCAACACCCGCCGGTTGAATAACAGCCAGCTCCGCTCCCTATTCACATAATATTCCGCTTTCCTGTAATTTTTTTCTTCCATGGTCATTCTCCTATACCTGTTTTTTCCTGCGTAGCCGGATCTGAACACCGAAAACTTCCTCGAAAAAGTCTGCCTTTTCCTGCAAAAGCCCCTGTTCCAGGCCAAAATCCCGTTCTGACTCCAACGCCAGTGTAAGCTGGCCGTCCTTTAACACAGGATGCAAGTCCCTGATCTTCTGGTAATGGCCCCTGTCCAAAGCATTGGCCACCCGGTGAATGGCTGTCAGCATGGCAATTACCTGATAGCTTTCCCGGTTTGCCCCGATCTCCCGGCTGATCTCATCATAATATCCAAACTCTTTGGAATTGTACCGCACTACGCTGGCAATGATCTGGCGTTCCTCGTGGGAGAGGCCGATAATCTCCGTGGACATGATAATATGAAAAGAGTTATCTGCCACTGCGTACATACTGATATATTTTCCACATTCGTGAAGAATGGCGGCAATATGAAGCAGCAGACGCTGGCGGCTTCCCATGCCGTGAACCTTCTTCATACTGTCAAAAATCTTCAGGGCAATCTTTGCCACTGCATGTGTATGCCTGTGGCTGGTAGAATACCGGTATGCTATGTTCTCCGCTGCCACCACAATATCGTTCTCAAAATTGTGCTTGTGCTTAATCAGCCCGCAGCCTTCTCCGTAATCATAGGCAATTCCGTCTGCCAGCGTGGTTCCCGGCACCCACATAGCTTCTGTCTTGAAAATATCTACGAAATTCATATAAATGACGGTTGTGGGCACCAGCAGCGTGGCATATTCCACGGGAATCCCCAGACGCATTGCCATCTCCTCCGGGGAACGGCTGATAATATCCTGATACAGCCGGTTAAACTCCTCCCGGGTAATGGTATTTTCCACAGACTCCCCGTGGAAAATAATATCTGTGAAAAAATCTCCCAGAAAAATCACATGTTTGACTTCTCGATCTCCCAGATACAATTTCTTAAAAGTCAAAAGCTCATTGTGGATAAATTCTTCCACCAGCTGTTCATAATGGATTGTCTCTTTCTCCAAAGCCAGCAGTCTTTCCCGGATGCGCAGGCTTCCAAGACGCAGATGCTGAGTAGTAACCAGAGCATCCTTATCAAACAGGGACACCTGCATACCTCCCCCGCCCACATCCACAATAGCCGTGCTCTTGCGGATCATTTTCTGGAAACCGCTTTCCTGTGCAGCAATGGACTTATATCCCAGAAATCTCTGTTCCGAATTACTCAGGACAGAGATATCCACACCGGTTCTCTGCTTCACCCGCTCAATGGCAATATGGGCATTCTTGGATTCTCGAAAGGGACTTGTTCCATATGCCCGGTAACTGTCCACCCGATACCCGTCCATAATTTCTTTGTAATTCTTCAATACAGTACACAGTTCCATAATCATTTTGGAACTGAACCGCCCGCTCTCAAACACATCCTTCCCCAGCTCCAGCCGATACCGGACCGTGTCAATCTCCTTCAGGCCATACTTTTTAGAAAGTTCAAAAATCTTCATTCCCACTTCGTAGGATCCAACATCAATTGCGGCAAAAGTGGTTATGGGCATATGTCTCCTCCTTTATATTTATTTTTTTACAGTTCCCAGAAGGTAATCAATAAACTGCTGGGCCGTCCGCCCAGTGAGTCCCCCATGGCTCAGCTCCCACTGGTTTGCCTCCAGCAGCAGCTGTTCTTTTGGCATCTGGATTCCATGCCTTAGAGCCAGTACAGAAACAATATTCTGGAATTCTTTCTTATTGGGTGCGCAGAAGAAAATGGTCACTCCAAATCTGTATACCAGGGAAAGTTTTTCCTGTACCGTGTCAGAAGCGTGGAGGTCCTCCCTGCGTCCCTCTTTGTCATCAAAGCTCTCCCGGATTAAATGGCGGCGGTTTGATGTGGCATAGATAAGCACATTTTCCGGTTTTCGCTCCAGCCCGCCCTCTATAACCGCTTTCAGATATTTGTATTCGATTTCAAATTCTTCAAAGGATAAGTCATCCATATATATGATAAATTTGTAATTTCTATTCTTAATCTGGGCGATCACTTCATGGAGGTCCTGGAACTGATGTTTATAAACCTCGATGATACGCAGTCCCCGTTCATAATACTGGTTGAGAATGGCCTTGACACTGGAGGATTTTCCTGTTCCTGCATCTCCAAACAGCAGACAGTTGTTGGCCTTTCGCCCCTCTACAAAAGCCTCTGTATTGTCTATGAGTTTCTTCTTTGCAATCTCATAACCCACCAGATCATCCAGATGCACATGGGCGATATTGGTAATGGGCTGGATTGTCACATTTCCCATATCACTGCGTTCCACACGGAACGCCTTGTGAAGCCCCAGCCTGCCCACGCCGAAATCCCGGTAAAAATCCACCATATCTTCCATAAAGACTTCCACACTCTGTGCATGGGCCAGTTTCCGGCTCAGCGTACAGATACGGTCCCGGATGCGCTTGTTAAACAATTTGCTGCTCTCATTGATGTTCTGATAATCGGAGATGATTCTTCCCATGGAACTGTGAAACTTCCGGTCAAAAATCTCCAGATCATAATCATACAACTCCTTAAAAATCTCAAAATCATTTTTAGCCATCTCATTGATACTGCCCTCCACAGGCCCTACGATCTCGCAGGCCATGCTGAACGCATTCTCATGATTCACCAACAGAAACGTGAGATAATTATGCCACAGGTTTCCGGCAAACCCATAGGAACCTGCCAGCTCCACCAGACCATGTATGCTGGCGAAAAACAGACTTTTCTGCTCCTGCGCATCCATGACCCCTGCTGTACTGCTGTGCATCAGCCGGGACATCTGCTCCAGCACCTGCCCATGTTCAAAATTCCGATATAACACACATGTTTCTAATCCTGACATCTGTCTCTCCTTTGCTGTCTGCCCGCTGCTCATGGCTGTCTGGTACTTTCTCGGTAATTTCCAAGAATTCTCACCTGGCTGGCCTCCTGGCGGATGCCCCTCAGAGCATTTTTCACCGCGCTTTCCTCCAGATTTCCTTCAAAATCTATAAAAAACCGGTATTCCCAGTTTCTCCCCGGTATGGGACGGGATTCAATCTTGGTCATATTTAGGCCATTGTAAATAAAATGGGACAGCATATTATACAGCGTACCGCTTTTATGAGGCAGTTCAAAGCAGATGCTGATCTTATCCGCTTTGACATGGTACACCTGCTGGGAGCTGACAATAATGAACCGGGTAGAATTGTGCTGATTGTGGTATATCTTATCTTTCAGCACTTTTAATCCAAAAAATTCTGCGGCCGCCTTGCTGGCTATGGCACCTTGTGCCGGATTCTTTTCCTCCATTACTTTCCTGGCAGCCACTGCTGTATTTCCCAGCTCCCGGGTGTCCCACTGGGGATGCTCTTCCAGAAATATCTTACACTGCATCAGTGCCTGGGGGTGGGAGTAGACCACCTGTATATCCTCCATGGAAGCCTCCGGCAGCCCCAAGAGAGCATGCTCACATTTGATAATCTGTTCGCCTGCTATGTACAGGTCATAGTCTACCAGAAGGTCATAAATGTCCGCCACAATTCCCGCTGTAGAATTCTCGATGGGAAGCACCCCATAATCTGCCCTTCCATTTGCAATTTCGTCCATAGCGTCTTTCCAGGTACGCACATGAAAACTTTCCACACCGTTTTTAAAAAATTCTCTCATGGCGGCATAACTGTAAGCCCCCTCCACACCTTGAAACACCACACGCACATTTTTCATGGGAAGGGTATCTGCCATAGTATATGTCTTTTCTTCTTCGATACCATGTTCGGTCAGCAGCTGATACTGAAGCTTGCGGCTCATAGACATAATCTGCTGAAACAGTTCTTCTGCCCCTGTGGCATTGAATGGAGTATGGGCCATCTCTTTAATAGCCTGAAGTTTGGCTCTCTCCCGCTCCTGGTCAAACACAGGCTTTCCCGTCTGTATTTTAAAATCAGCCACCTGTCGGCTCACTTCCATCCGTTCTTCAAACAGACGGATAACCTCCTTGTCAATTGCATCGATTTTATCTCTCAGTTCTAATAAATCTGCCATTGCTTTCATCTCCTCGTGTTCCTGAGATAATATCCACTGATTTCCCCCAAAAAAGACAGGGAGCCGAACACCACCACAGCCCCTTCTGTTCCTGCCTTCTCCAAGGAAAGTTCTGCCGCCTCTTTTAAAGACGAAACGGCTCTCACCCGGGGATGGATTCTGCCTGCCGCCTCTGCCAGTTTTTCTGCCGGAAGAGCCCGGGGATTCCCTGGAGTCTCCACTGTGAGAATTTCCTCTGCCAGCGGCGCAGTAAGGGAGATCACTTCCTCATATTCTTTGTCCTGAAACATTCCCATCACATAGATCAGCCTCTTTCCCAAAAGACAGCTCCTAATGGAATCCGCCAGCTGTCTGGCCGCCTTGGGGTTATGGGCGCCGTCTAAAATCACCGCTGGATTCTCCCCAATCAGGGTGAATCTTCCCGGCCATGTGGTCTTCTCAAGCCCCCTTTGGATGTGCTCCCGGCTGATATCATATCCCTCCTCAGCCAGCACTTCCAGAACCTTAACTGCAGTCACAGCGTTTTCCACCTGGCACCTGCCGGACAGACGTGTCACATACTCCCATCCCTCATAAGAAAATTTCTGCCCGTATAGGTCCTGATGAACCCGCTGGGCCTGGCGGTAATCTGCCGTTGTGCAGGATACCCCCTGACGGGCACAGACTTCTTCAATCACCCTGGCAGCCTCCGGCTCCTGCACTGTAGTGATCACGCGGCAGCCGGGTTTGATAATCCCCGCCTTACACCGGGCAATTTCTTCGAGAGAACTCCCCAGCACATCCATATGATCCATGCTGATGGATGTCAGCACTGCCGCTTTTGTATTCACTACCAGGTTGGTGGCATCGGTATCTCCGCCCATTCCTGTCTCCAGGGCAACAATCTGACAGCCCTTTTTCTGAAAGAACAAAAAGGCTGCCGCTGTCTCCATCTCAAAGGGCGTGGGATGGAAAAGCCCGTCCTGTTCCATGGCATCCGCAGCCTCTGCCGCCAAAGTAAATACCTGTGCAAATTCCTCCTCAGTGATTATTACACCGTCTGCTTCTATAATCTCCCGATATTCGAATATAGCCGGAGATGTGTACCTGCCCACCCGGTAACCGGCCTCCAGCAGCGCGCAGGTCACATATGCCAGCACAGAACCCTTGCCATTGGTGCCGGCGGCATGTACAAAGCACAAATCATCCTGGGGATTTCCCAGACGGCGCATCAATTCCCGCATTCCATCCAGCCCCAGAACCCTCCCCAGCCGCTGCATATCTTCTAAATATTTTCTGCATTCTCTATAATTCATAATTTCCCTTCATAGTAACTGTTAAAGAATCCATTGCCTTACGAATGTTATTTTATCATAAGCAGTTCACCACTGCAACGGGATTTCCGGCTTCAACTGAATAGGAAACGTATTTTTTCCCCATTATGGGAAATAGCTATTACAAAAACGGAGTTACCCACATATGAAAAAGTTTTTAATGTGCGGCAGCATTGGATGGTGCATGGAAATTCTATGGACAGGAATCCACTGCCTGCCGCAGAAAGATTTCACTCTGATGGGATATTCCTCTATCTGGATGTTCCCCATCTACGGCATGGCCGCAGTCATAGGCCCGGTATCAAAATATTTGAAAGAGCTCTCTGCCCTTCACAGGGGCAGTATCTACACCATGGGGATTTACTTTATGGAATTCACCACAGGATCCCTGCTCACCAAATTTCAGATTTGTCCATGGGATTACAGCCAGTCCCCGTTTAATTACAAAGGGCTGATCCGTTTCGATTACGCTCCCTTGTGGTTTCTGGCCGGACTTTTTTTCGAGAAAATTCTCTCGGATAATCCTTGAAAAAATTTCCTATCTATTATATGATTGAAACGTCAATGGACTTTTGACACAAATCATAAAACTTCACCGTGATTGAGTGCTCTCAGGGTTCTTATCCCGGGAACGCTCTGATTCTATCAGGAGGTAATTCATGAACCACATTATCAGTCCACTGGATATGTCCGTAGATGAGCTGGAAAAGCTTCTGGACCTGGCAAATGACATTGAAAAGGACCCTGCAAAATACGCCCATGTCTGCGAGGGAAAACGTCTGGCTTCTCTCTTCTACGAGCCCAGCACCAGGACAAGGCTCAGCTTCGAAGCCGCTATGATGAACCTGGGCGGCAAAGTACTGGGCTTTTCGGAAGCCGGTTCCAGCTCTGCCATGAAGGGGGAAAGCGTATCCGATACCATCCGCGTGGTGTCCTGTTACGCCGACATTGCCGCTATCCGGCATCCCAAGGAAGGCGCCGCACTGGTGGCCTCCATGGCTTCCAAGATTCCGGTTATTAATGCCGGGGACGGCGGACATCAGCACCCCACCCAGACCCTCACCGACCTGCTCACCATCCGCTCTTTAAAGGGCAGACTGGACCACCTTACCATTGGTTTATGCGGCGACTTAAAGTTCGGCCGTACTGTCCATTCCCTTATTGAAGCCCTGGTGCGCTATGAAAACATCACCTTCATCCTGATTTCACCTGAAGAACTGCGCATCCCCAGCTACATCCGCAATGGAATTCTGCAGAATGAAAATATCTTCTATCGGGAAGTGGTGCGGCTGGAAGACGCTCTGCCGGAACTGGACCTGCTGTACATGACCCGGGTGCAGAAAGAACGCTTTTTCAATGAAGACGATTACGTTCGTATGAAAGATTTCTACATACTGGACGCAAATAAAATGAAACTGGCCGGCCCAGACATGCTGGTGCTCCATCCATTGCCGAGAGTCAATGAAATATCTGTAGAAATCGATAACGACCCCCGCGCCGTTTATTTCAAGCAGGCACAATATGGTGTCTATGTGCGCATGGCCCTGATCATGACACTGCTGGGTATCCATCTGTAAAAAGCGGCAACTGTGAATCACAACTGAAAGGAGCTTTCTATGTTAAACGTGGGACAAATCGTGGAAGGATTTGTATTGGACCATATTAAGGCCGGAAAGAGCATGACCATCTACAACTATCTGGGATTGGATAAGCTGGACTGCACAGTGGCAATCATCAAAAATGCCCGAAGTAATAAAATGGGAAAGAAAGATATTTTAAAAGTAGAATGTGACATTGACACCCTTGATTTGACCATCCTGGGTTTTATTGACCATAATATCACCGTGAATATTGTAAAAGATGCTCAAATTGTAGAAAAGAAAAAGCTGAAACTTCCGAAAAAGATTGTAAATGTCATCCGCTGCAAAAATCCCCGGTGTATCACCTCCGTTGAACAGGGACTGAAACATGTTTTCCTTCTGACTGATGAGGAAAATGAGGTCTATCGCTGTAAATATTGTGAAGAAAAGTATCATAGATGATTGAGAACTGAGGAAATATAGACTTTTTGATGAAAAAGTGCTGCGAAAGTTGATTTGATTTTTTTGCAGCACTTTTTTCTTGGAGATTATGTAAATCAAACATATTTTTGGGTATTAATTGGCGGCAATACGATAGGCGCCATTCCTGGCTGCGTTGTTAATAACGTAACCTGACTTCTTATAAAAGGAAACATAATGGCAACTGTATTATTATTTATAACACTTTCTTCTCTTTCATAATTTTCAGCCTTATATATGAATTGGGCATTTGCCACCACTGACACTTCTAAATCCTCTTTATAAATTGATAATTGCAGTTCTACATTATATGTATGTTCCCCTGCTTTTTTAATATCTTTTTCCAAATCAGCCTGGTATTCACCATTAGAAATCATTGCATTCCTTTTCACAATACATTCACGAAAAAATAAATTGTCCATTGTTAAATCAGATTTCATATCGTTAATATTCATATTATCTCCTCTATGCAGCAAAGTTTATCTCGTCCGAAAAATCATTTCCTGTTATTACTTTACTAAAATCTATTTTTGGCTCAATTTTTTCGTTTACATATTCAAATCCTATACATTCCCCTTCTGGAAAATAGTAATCCGCTTCTTGTTTTAAAAAACTTACACCAAAAATACTTTCAAAAGAATCTGAAGCAGATGTTTCCTCAGCTTTGATTGTATAGTCATATTTTTCTTTCGCATATGCGATAAACTCACTTAATAATATACTTTTCATACCTAACTCCTTAATGAATATTACTAATTATACTAATATCTTTCACACAATATATTGTTTCTATACCAAAAATCATATCCAAACTATTTGCAAACTCTATTGCATGTTCAAATTTTTCTTGAGGTCTTTGTCTAAAATTGCCGATAACAATCTTTTTATTATATTTATCGGAATAGAAATCAATAAGTAATGACCTTAATTCAATGATTTCTTCTGTTTTGTTTCTCAATTCGGAAATATTTAATTTATGATTCTCACATATCTCATTAACCATTCTCTCAAACTCACAAAGATTGGCATGAACCCGCAAATCGAAAATAAATATATCTTCAATATCAACAAGATCGGCAAAAACGACTTTTGATTTTCTCTTTTCTCCCGTGTTCTTCTTAATTTCTCTACATTTTCTATCTGCAGCCCACCACGCTTTCTTTTTTATGTCATAAAAATACACCCCTTTTCCACACCAATTTCCTTTATTTTGTGTAACTTTAAAACCATGTATTTTTATCACTTCAGCTGATTTTTCATCTGTACCATGGCATAAATCTCTATATGTCTCTTTATACATCATATGTATCTCCTAATGTAACTCTTTTTAGGAATTGCCACAAAATACCCTATAAGTAAAAACAGCTGCAGATTCCTATTTACCTGAAACCTGCAGCTATTCTTCCTCGCCGATATCTCTATCTGCTTCTATCTTTTTTCCTGCTGTGTCTATAAGCTCCAATTACTGTAACACCAGCCGCTCCTAACAAAAGAAGCATTACATAATTTGTAATCGGTGTCTCATCTGATGTCTTGGCAGCATTGATGCTTAATAATCCAGCATTTCCAGATGTGGTTCTCGCAGCACCTGTGGGTGAAGCGGACGGCGCAGCCGTACCGGTTGTCGTTGTCTGTCCGGCATTTCCTGAACCTCCTGGAGTAGCGGTATTATTGGTACCGCCGCCTGATGGTGATGGTGTGGGACTATTCTCAGAAGCTGAGCCGCCCCCGCCTCCGTTTTGTGAATCAATTATAGTCACATAATCTGACGCATGGGTCAAGTCATAACGACCGATTCCGTCCGATGTAATCCGATTGGAGTCCATCTGTTCCAGACGCTCCCGATTGGGATTGTAATAGTAGAAGGTGGAATTCACTCCCGCGAACTCATTTCCAAGAGGAACGCGCAGGGTAGCTGTAAAGCCAAATTCTCCGCTGTAAGCAAGATGAATCTGAACAGCTGTCTTCTGTCCCTGCAGATAGGGATCCAATACATCGGTAGGAATATTGTCCGTGTAAAGGGTTACAGCCAGGTTAATGTCTTTTAGAACACTTCCTGTGATATCCTGCCCTCTTAACGTCCAGGTAATTCCATCCGCCATCTGCAATACCAGGGAAACATCTCTGCCCTGAAGGGCCTCCTGTACAGATGCCGGAAGTGTTTCCGTTCCATTCATAGTAACCGGAATCTCTGTTCCGGATGAAGCGTTATTGATCGCCTGGATAATATCTCCCCATCCTTCTTTGGTGTCTTCCGTGGTGATATAAGGCGCACGGGGAACTGTCTCTACTTCAATATATCCACATACGCTGCAGATTCTCTGGCGTTCACCCAGCTCTGTCTTTGTGGGCTCTACCGTGGTGGACCAGTCGCCCCATGTGTGTTTCGCACACTGTACCAGCACTTCCAGACGGATCGGACGATCCCCGTACTGGCTGGGATCCGGGTTGTAAAGGGCGTCATAGGTATGTCTGCCCACTTCCTCCATCACCGTATTGGGCTCTTTCCACTTAAATCCGCTGCCGATATATACAGAACTCAATTTCTTGCCTTCAATACCGGTCAGGTTTTGAGGTGTATTTGACTCCTCATATGGCGCCAGAGCTTTTACAATATTACCAACTCCTGTGATTTCTCCGCTGGCAAGAATGTAATTTTTGGCACTGTCTCCGCTCAGAGTAACGGTCGCTGTAACCCGCTTATCCATTCCCACATTAGCGCTCTCAAATGAAGCTTTGTATGTATAACTTACTTCATCCACGGCACCGGCAAAGGTAACTGCAATCACAGCGTCTGTCTTCGTATCGTATACTTTGTCTGCTACAGTAATTCCTTCAATAGAGATTTCTTTAGGTGTAATGCTGGCTGTGGCTGTGGCTGTACTTCCAATTGCAGTATAGTTCGCCGCATCTGTACCTGTCACTACCACATCTTTAGAGGTAACTGTTTTATTCGTACCTGCATTCTTGTCAGCAAATTCACCTGTACCGGATACCTGCACACTGTCGCCTGCCAACGCTGCTGAAGTTAAATTCACTACCGCGTCAGTGGTTCCGTCATATACTTTATCCTCTGCTGTCATGCTCAGTGTCAGCTGTTTAGGACGGATCGTACCTTTTATATCGCTGTTATTCGGCCTGCTCACTGAATAATATTCCGAGTCTGCGCCTCCAAATTTCAGATTGCTGACTTTTATCTCTTTATCCTCGCCTGCATTTTTATCTGAAAACTCTACTTCAACAGTACCTGTTAAATCATCACCATTGATTATCCCAGTAAAGCTTACCGATGCCTCTGCCGCAGTGGTACCGTCATATTCTTTTGGCGTTACATTCACTACCGCATCTACCGCACGGGGCCTGACAGGTCCGGCGGTTGCCGCGTTATTCACTTCTTCAAAGCCCTGCAGGAAAGCTTTCACCTGAATCGTTTTCCTGATATCGCCTTTTTGTATCTGGTAAGTATTTCCGGTGTTGTCTATTGTTCCCCCGTCGGTATAACTCCATTGATAAGTAATATCTGAAGGATCGATTGCCTCTGAGTTGATCTCAGCTGTCAGAATTTCTCCATAACGGGGCTCTCCGGTAATGTTAATCTCCAATTCTTTTGTGCTGATAAAGTTTTCTTCATTGGCCAGTGTATCACTGGGCTGGTACAAATCCGACTGTTTCGCACGAACCAGCAGATTACCTTTCAGAATCGTCACGTCTCCTACATTTATTACATAGGTATTGGAGCCTCCGGAATCCGGGACGTTCATCCATTCATCGCTTTTTCCGCCGTCGATACAGTACTCATATTCATTTGGATAAAGTCCAGTAAAGGTAAAGGTGTCGTGCACATCATCCACAATTCCGTTCTGGGGCATCCGGTCAGCCGGGCATACCCCCCGCTGTACAGGCCCCACGTCTCCCTGGAGATATCCCAGTGTGGACGTATTCGTGGCATTTACCCGGCAGATAATATAATTACCAATATCCTCTCTCCGAGCCGTATAAGTATTTGTATCCGCCGCATCAGTTATCTGAGTCGGTGTTCTGGAATCCGGCGCCAGTCTCCACCAGCTGTATCTAGTTGTGCCCGGATTTGCATTTGTAATATGAGGTGTAGCTGTCACAATATCCTGATAAGCCACCTCACCTCTCTTTGGATTTCCTTCTGAATCGGTTACAGTCATCTCAACAGAACCCAGAATGTCCGGTCTGTCTGTTGTAAATTCGTACCCGTAATGCTCCTGGGGATTTTCTGCATCCTGACCCTCTAACGGCGAACCCGGCGTCTTCTTTAATGCGCCTGGGAACTCAACATTTCCGCCGCTGACTGTATTTCCAATAACCCTAGTCAAATATTTACTCACATTTCCCGCATTATCCTCAACAAGCACATACACATCGTGCTCGTTGTTAGGAGACAGTCCGTTAAAGGTAAATTCCCCTGTCTCTGATACGGTGCCTCTCAGGGTTCCGTCTGTGCCCAGTGGTTCGGAATACCCCCCTGTCTCGGTACGCCTCTGCTGCGCCTGGCAGGTATAATTCTTAATCCCGCTTTCACTAGTCTCATTTGACGTTGTAAGAGTGATATACGCTACCGTTCCGCCGACTGTACACTGGTAATCTCCGATTTGGGGATAAAGCTTATCTACTTTAAAATCCCGGATCACAGCCTGATTAATCTCACCGGTGCTGCCGTTCCTGGCGTAAATGCGGTAATCGCCGTTATAAAAGTCATCGTCAATTGTAACCGTATCACTCCAACGGGCACTCTCCCATCCATTGGCAGATACCGGAACTTCTGGCTCGTCTAAGAGCGTGTAGCCCGCTGCCCTTGCGGAAGCGGTGATTTCTCCGCTTTCAATATTGTACCAGTCTCCGTGTTTTGCACCCGCCGAATCCAGGACTACAATATCATCTTTATCCGCCACTGTAATCCGCGGCGTTACTGTGATCGTATAAGGCCTATACCTCAGAGTGTCTTCTGACGACATGTGATAGTTCAGCGTATAGCTCTCCGCCCTTTCCGTACTGGAGGGCCAGAGTATTTTCCCTGCATCACCGGACACCCATTCCCATGTGCCGTCCACCTCATCTCCCGATGAGTTCTGTACACTGGGATGAAAATTCTCCTCCTTAATATCAATGCCTTCCCCTACCGTCATGCCCGCAATAGCATCGGGCGTCCAGCTGGTGTTATTATATATGGTGGAGAGAGAGCCCTGTACAACTCTTACGGAAAGCGATGCATAGCCTGAATCCCCAAAAGAGCTGCTTCCAGTGTATTTTGCGGAAAACTGATTTGTGCCGCCAATCTGCAGTCCCGATAAAACATTCTGAGTCAGGCTTATTTCTTCTGTTATTGTTTCGGTTCCCGCCGAGCTGCTGCTCAGGCCCCGGCTGCTAATGCGCACATGATTGGATCCAAAAGAGAATTCCACGCTGCCATTCGTGCTGTTGTTTTCAGTAGAATTCTCCGAGACATCACTGTTGCTTCGCTCTACCGTTGCTTCCAGCACAATCTTACTTCCATATGCCAGTTCCTGATCGTTTGTCACATTATTTCCATTCTGCAGAATACGCAGTGTAATCTGCGAATGCCCGTATACCATTCCACTCCTGGCCTGTGCCTCATCCTGCACATTCTCCTCAGCCGCCAAAGCCATTTCCTGCTCAGGCTCCGGTGTTACTTCCGGTGTAGGTGTGGGAGTCTTAGCTTTCTTTATTATCAGCCGCTCTTTTCCCACAATATTATCCGCATTGGGCAGTACCGTCGATTCATCCACCGTCAGGCTTGCTCCCTCCGGAATTGTCAAGGTACCGTCTGCCGGAAGAAGATCCGCCATTCCCTGAGAAAGCATCACATTCCCATACACGGTTCCGGCATTGTTCTGATACAGGATTCCTTTTCTCGCCTGGAGTTCTGCCGCAGAGTCTGCAAACAGCAGCGTATTGCCGTTCATTGTGTTGGCATCGCTGCCTGCCTTTCCGTTCAGGTTTCCCGCATTGGCCATACCGCCTGCCACGTTCACCTTGGTTCCCAGGCCGCCGGACGCGCCGCCAAGGCCGCCGTTTGCAGTGACCATACCGCCTTTCATGGCTATTTTAGCACTGCTCATTCCTGTTCCGCCGCCGATTCCGGCTGCTCCGCTGCCTCCTGCTGCATTCAGTGTTCCGCATCTGGCGTCACACACATGGCCGCCTTCTGTATTGGTACAGGTAATCTCCAGAGTTCCACACTTACAAGAACTATCGGTGTGGGTACAGTTCTTCTGAATACCTGCCGCTCCAGGTCCTCCCTGAAGGGTATTGTTTCCTTCCAGAAGCACACGCACAGTGCCGCTGGAACCATCTGCGATGTGTATGGGGCTTACCCCGTCCATGGTCCGTGTAATATTCACATTAGACAAAACGATGTTGGCATTGACACCGTCCTCCACAACCACGGCATGGTCCTGTGTGGACCCGGTAATCACATACTGTGAACTGGTGTCTGTCACTGGATTTCCCGCTGTATCCACCGCTGTAATTCCATTTTTACTGATAACGATATCACCCTGGCCAATGTCCAGCGTTACCTTATCGGTCTCTTTTTTACTGGAAGTTCCCTCAGAAGAATCCTTGCTGGTTGCATCTTGCTTTTCTTCCTTTTCGTCTCCACCTCCCTCATCCTGGCCAAACAGTCCCCTGAGGACAGAAAGTCCTGCCACTGCAGGCTGTGCCGCGGCAGTCATCCCTGTCATATTACACGCCAAGGCCGCAGCCAATACCACGGCTAAAAACTTTTTCCTCATAAACCTATGTCCTCCCTGTTAACTGTCCTAGAGTATGTTGATAAATGTCTTATATCAACCAATCAGACACTTTTTAAAACACACTCTACTATCTGTTATTCATCAGAACGCCCAAAAACCTGTTCCTGACCAGTCCCCATGCAAATGAAACACTGGAGTCAGCCTGCAAAAAGAATCTGGCTTTTCGACGTACTAATCCTTATATATATCGGCATTTTTCGCCGCTGACTTAAGAAACTGTCTAAAAAATGGTGGAACACATTTGAATTTTCAAATACACTCTACTGTGCAGTAAATGTCTGTGTAGACACCTCAGACAGATTCCCTGCCTTGTCAGCCGCCACCACATACAATTCACAGCGGGTTCCCGGACTGATATCTGTGTATGTAAATTCTCCCACAGTGTTGTCCTTGGTGTACTTATTTTTCACAACTGACTTTGCGCTTAGAACTCTGGCCTTTGCTTCCGGCACAACCAGGCAGTAGAACCGCCCCATGCCGCTCACCTGTTCCGTCAGTGTGGTGTCCTCGCTGCCTTTCACCCGGATGCGGGTGCTTCCGTCCACATAAGTCACTGTGGCACTTTCCACCTCCGGAGGGCGGCTGTCGATATTCAGCCGTATGGTTTTTACTCCAGTGGTCAGATTGGTTCCCACCTCACGGAGATAATACTCATAATCCCCGGAACCTCTGTCATCTTCCACCAACAGTTCTTCCACCCATCCCACAGACCTGCTGTGGAAAATCTGATAGCCGTCCGGCGCTTCCAAAACCACGTTGCCCTTGTACCAGCCATTTTCACCGTCCGGTGAAGCGGGTGATAAAATCTTGGCTTTTTCAGTGGTTTCCAGATAGGAAATCTCGGGAAGAATTTTCACCCTTATTTCTTTCTGTCCAGAATCCTCTGGTGTAAATACTCTGGTGTAAGAAGTAGTTCCGTCCACAATTGGGTAGGTTTTATCCGGATGTTCTTCTGCCCAGCTCCAGGTTCCGGCGATGCCGCCTTCCACTGCCTGGTCGGTGACTTCCAGCTGTTCCAGCGTCTGGCCGTAGATTCCCTTTGCTGAAGAAGACGCTGAATCTGTCCCGTCATTTTCCTGCTGGGCACCGGGTGTTTCCCCACTGTCACTTTCATTGGCGGATACGGTGGTATCGCTTTTTAGTCCGCTGTTCTCACTGACAGAATCTGCGGATACGGTGCGCAATGTATTCTGCGTTGTCACAAATACTCCCTCCGGCAGAACCAATCTTCCGCCATCTTCCCGGGTCAGCTCCTTATCCTTTAAGATTCCCACAGCACCATTTTTGGTGATATGCACCACGCCGTGGATAGCCCCGGAATTTCCGTTCAGCAGAATCCCCCTGCGTGTCTCCAGTCCTCCCATGGACCCGGCATCCACAATACAGTCTCCATTGATCAGATTCTTTTCGCTTCCTTCCAGACCGCCCAGGGCCACATTCCCCTCACCGGCCACAGCAGTCACCTCTCCTCCGGTGATCTCCACGTTGCTGCCATCACAAAAATAACCACCGCCGATTCCAGCGCCGCCATAACCGCCGCTGGCCGCAATGTGTCCGCCCTTAATCCGAATCCTGTTGGTCTTTCTTCCATCACCGCCGCCGATTCCAGCGCCGCCGTTCACACCGGAGGCAATCAAAGTCCCGCAGTTCTCGTCACACACGTGGCCTTCCTGATATTTTTCACACTGAATGGTCAGAGTTCCGCAGCTGCAGCCGCTCCCGCTTCTCACACAGGTGGTCTGATTACAGCTTTTCTGCAGGCCGGCACAGTGAGAACCGCTTTTTAACACATTATATCCCCTCAGGATCACCGTCACGTTTCCCCTGGAAGTTTCTTCTATCAGCAGTGCACACGCATCGGTGTCCACCTGGCTGATATTTACATTTTCCAGGAGAATCTCCGTGCTGACGCCCTCCTCTATGGTAATCGAATATGTACTGGTCTGGCCTGTAATATGATAGCCTTCTGAATTGGCCTGTGTCTCCCGCTTTCCCTCCGGGCTGATGCCGCTGATTCCATACGGGCCGATCTTAATATCCCCTTTGCTCACATCCAGCCTGGTTTTGGAAACCATCTGCACCAGATTTCCGGAACCCGGACTGGATGCCAGACACTCTTTTGCAGAAAATGCCCCAATAATGCCCACAGCCATTACCATAGACAAAGTTCCCATTAATCTTCTGAATCTCTTCATCTCAACCTCTGTCCAGAGCGTGTCTTAAAAATGCTTTATGACAACACTCCAATACACCTTTAATCTTTTCTCCACATAAAAAACACAAGCAGGACGATAAGCCGGGTTATGTCGTTGGGTGATCATCTATCTAGGCCTGCCGTTGCCGGCAGGCTCCAGCGGCCCACCTGAGGACGCGGCGGGCAGCCGCATGGTCCTCTGCTCGGCCTTGCTTCAGATGGAGTTTACATGTGCCTTTGCTGTTACCAGCAAAGCGGTAGTCTCTTACACTGCCTTTCCACCCTTACCCGCAAGAAACGGGCGGTTTATTTCTGTTGCACTGGTCTGGGAGTCACCTCCACCGGACGTTATCCGGCATCCTGCCCTATGAAGCCCGGACTTTCCTCACCTGGCGCCTTTCGGCATCGCCAGCCGCGATCACCTGTCCTGCTTGTGTATTTTCATTTTAGCACAATTTATGAAATATGTAAATTATTCTTTCCCTACATCCAAAACTATCCACTTGGGAACTGTCACGAAACAGCTTGTGCAGACTGCACAGGATATATTGAGACGGTCCCTTATCCTGCCGCCCATTAAACATGGAAGCAGCTTCCGCCGATAAACTCTCTTAATATGGAATTCACCGGCACCCCTTCCCCGGGAACAGGAACAAAATAGTCAAAAAATTTCAACAGACGTTTTGCCTCATTATATTCCGGCTCATTTTTACCAATTCCGAACAAAAGCGGTTCTGCATAGACCTTCAGACAAGCCAGCTCATAAATTAATGCGGAATTAAACATTACATCCGCGTCTTCCTGGAACGGGAATATGTACTGCTCTTCTCCCCTGCGCACAGACTCCCACATAGCAATGGTCTGCTGGGCGCTGGTCCCCCTGGTTCTGGCGTCCCGGACAATCCGGCGTATCAGCCTGGCATCCGTGGTGGGAATCCGGTTATGTTCGTCTATATTCAGGCTGGTGAGAGCACTGATATAGATTCTGAATTTGCTTTCTTTGGGCAGGCTGTGGCTGAGCTTGTCATTAATTCCGTGGATCCCCTCAATCACCAGCACATCCTCAGTCCCCAGCTGCAGGCAGTTTCCTTTATACTCACGCTGTCCTGCCTTGAAGTTAAATTCCGGCAGCTCCACTCTCTTTCCGTCTAGAAGGTTCTGCATATCCTCATTAAACTGCTCCACATCAACAGCTTCCAGACATTCATAGTTTTTGTTTCCATATTCATCCAGTGGTGTATCTTCCCGGTTGCGGAAATAGTTGTCCATCCCGATGGGATGAGGCTTCAGGCCATGGGCTGACAGCTGAATGGAAAGGCGGTGGGAAAATGTGGTCTTTCCGGATGACGACGGCCCTGCAATCAGAATAATCTTCTTATCTTTCGCCTCTGATGAGATTTTCTCCGCAATACTGGCAATTTTGGATTCGTGGAGAGCCTCCTGCACCAGCATTACCTGCTGAATACCCACCTGGGTAATCTGATTATTCAGCTCGCCTACTGTGGAGATCTCCATCATCTTCCCCCATTTTTCAGACTCTTTCTGTACCTGGAAAATCTTGGGCTGGGGTTTGAACTCCGGAACAGACTCCGGTTCCTGTTTCCTGGGCAGCTGAAGCACAAATCCGTCCTCATAAGGCAGCACATCAAAATACTTTATATACCCTGTATGGGGTGCCATGAATCCGTACAGGTAATCTTCAAATTCTTCAATCCTATATATATTCACTTTGGATACCCGGCGGTATCGGAACAGTTTTTCCTTATCATACATCTGGTGCTTATGGAAAAGCTTAATTGCCTGATCCGTACTCTCGGAACGCTTCATAATGGGAATTTGGGCATCCACAATCTGGCGCATCTTATCTTTCACCTGTTCCAGAAATGTCTCTCCCCTCTCTTGAAGCCCCTCCATGGTAAAGTACAGTCCCGCCCCCACAGAATGATGGAGCACAACCTGATTCACACATTCTTTGCCCGCCAGTTTGTAAATGGCTTTCAGAAGAATCAGGCACGCGCTTCTCTGGTAAGATTTGTGTCCCGCCTCGTGGGCTGTGGTGACAAATTCCAGCACCGCGTCTTTTTTCAGTGATTTGTGAAGCTCTGTCAGTTTCCCGTCCACCAGCATCAGGATAATAGAATGCTTCTGAGATTCCTGCCACTCCTTAGCTATCTCTGACAGGCGGACACCATAAGCATATTCTTTCTTTTCCCCGTAAATCGTCGCTGTTACCATTTGACTGTCCATAGTCTCTCCTTTCTGGCATCAAAAATCAGATATCCGCAAAAGGCTGGCCAAACCCGGCGCTTCTAATCTGAAGCTGGGGAAACGCCTGCCTCATCCATTTTTCCATATAAGAAATGAAGAAATATTCTGTCCCATAATGGCCCGCATCAATGATACAAAGTCCCTGATCCACCCCGTCAATCCCTGTATGATGGTCAATATCTCCGGTGATCAGCACCTGCGCGCCCTTCGATACCGCACTGGAGACCATACTTTTTCCGGAACCGCCGGATACTGCCGCTTTTCGGACCACCCGTCTCAAATCACCGAATACTTTCACCGCCGGCAGTCCAAAGCGTTCTTTCACAAAACGGGCACATTCCTCCAGCTCCATGTCACGGGGAAGACTGCCGATGCGCCCAATCCCAATGGAATTTCCCTGTGTGTCCGCCCCTGTCTCACAGAGCACGCAGCTGTCTGATAAATCTAAAAGCTCCCCATTGATATGGGCCATGGCCAGCACATCAAAATTGGTGTGCATGGCATAGTATGCTGTGCGGCTTTCCGCCAGTCTCAGGATTTTCCTTCCTGTAAAATCCTGGTCATTTACCTTTTTCACAGCCCCGAAAATCATGGGATGATGGGTCAGAATCAAATCCGCCCCCCAGCCGAGAGCTTCTCCCAGAACTTTCTCTGTCAAATCCAGCGCCACATAGACTTTCTCCACTGCCTGGTCCATACGCCCCACCAGCAGTCCCACATTATCCCACTCCTCCGCACAGGAAGACGGATACTGTTCTTCCAGCCGGTTTACTATTTCCCTACATGCCAAACCCATATGTTTCCCATGCCTCCTCCAGACATTTTTTCTCCTCGTATACCAGTTCCAGCCGGGTTCTGGCCCGGCTGCTGTTCACTTCACTCAGTTCTTGTTCCAGTTTCTCCAGCCTGTTTCTTTCCCTGCATAAATACTTTTGCAATACCGGATGTCTGTCCCGAAGCAGGTATTTCCCATACCGGAACTGTGCTTTCTCCCAGCATTCTTTCGTTTTCCCGCATACTAGATGCATGACAGGATAATATTTTCCGTTTTCCTCCACCATATCCTCACTGTCCACAGTAAACGGAATCTCCTGGAGAAACTTCCGGAATTGTTCCACGTCAGACTGTGGCTGCACAATCAGCTCTTTCACCCCTGCCAGCTGTCCGGCGCCTTTTACCAGAATCTTTTCCATCAGCGGCCCGCCCATGCCCGCAATCACGATTGTCTCTGCTTCCCCTGGACAAAGGGCATCCAGGCCGTCACTCAATCTGCATTCTATGTAATCCAAAAGACCATATGCCCTGATATGCTCTCTGGCCCTGGATAAAGGGCCCGGACGGATATCCATGGCAATGGCTCTTGGTATCTGCGACTGCTGCACCAAATAAATAGGAAGATATCCGTGGTCGCAGCCAATATCTGCCAGCCGGTTTCCCTTTGACACCAGGGCCGCTGCAGCCGACAGCCTTTTTGATATCTGTATCATACTCCTATTCCTCCTGGAATACTTTAATCCAGATAATCTTTTAACTTCCTGCTCCTGCTGGGATGACGCAGTTTGCGCAGAGCTTTGGCCTCAATCTGGCGGATTCTCTCACGGGTGACATTAAATTCCTGTCCCACTTCCTCCAGGGTTCTGGCCCTGCCGTCATCCAGGCCGAAACGCAGTCTGAGTACCTTCTGTTCCCGCTCTGTCAGCGTTCCCAGCACCTCCACCAGCTGCTCCTTTAACAGGGTAAAGGCCGCCGCATCCGCAGGCACCGGAACATTATCGTCCTGTATAAAATCTCCCAGATGGCTGTCCTCCTCCTCACCGATAGGCGTCTCCAGAGAAACCGGTTCCTGGGAAATCTTTAAAATCTCACGCACACGCTCCACGGACATGTCCATCTCTTTGGCGATTTCCTCCGGCGTGGGTTCCCGTCCCAGTTCCTGAAGCAGCTGGCGGGATACCCGGATTAATTTATTAATGGTTTCCACCATATGGACGGGTATCCGGATGGTCCGCGCCTGGTCGGCAATGGCCCTGGTAATGGCCTGGCGGATCCACCAGGTGGCATATGTGCTGAATTTGTAGCCCTTGCGGTAGTCGAACTTTTCCACAGCTTTGATAAGCCCCAGATTGCCCTCCTGAATCAGGTCCAGGAACAGCATTCCCCTGCCCACGTAGCGTTTGGCGATACTGACCACCAGACGCAGGTTGGCCTCCGCCAGCTTTTTCTTGGCTTCCTCATCGCCTTTTTCCATTCTCTGGGCCAGCTGGATCTCCTGTTCCGCTGTCAGCAGATTTACTTTACCGATTTCCTTCAGATACATGCGCACAGGGTCCTCAATACTGATTCCCTCAGGCACGGACAAATCAATTTTTTCAATATCTACTTCATCTTCCTCCTCCAATTTCACTTCGTCGTCATCATCCAGAATCAGATTGTCCGAATCCCCTTCTGTGATGCGGAGCACATCAATGCCGCTTGCCTCCAGAAAATCGAACACTTTCTCAATCTGATCCGGCTCCAGCGGAGTGTCCTTGAAGAAATCGTTAATCTCCTGGTATTCCAGCACATTTTTTCTCTTTTTGGCCAGCTCCAGAAGCTCCACAAGTTTCTCACTGAATTTCCCCATGTTCATTTCCATTGGTGTTCCATCCTTCCATACGTTGTTTATATTTTATCCCTATTCAAAAGAAATATGCAATTGTTCACGATTCGCTTTCATTTTCTTCAATTCCATTTCTTTATTGATGTTCTCCTGCAGCCCTTTCATGTCTCCGGGTTCCAGACTTTCCCGCTGCTTTAACAGACTGTCCTCCAAAATTCTCAGCAGAGTGTCGGCAAATGCCTTTTCCTGTTCCCTGGCCGAATCCACAGGCAGGGAAGTATTTAACAGAGACGCCGCGCTTTTTTGCTCCTGAGGGTCCTGGAATTGATTCCAGATCCTGGCAGGAGTGAATACTCCCTCTTTCTCCTGCTGCTCATACAGCATCTGCGCCACTTTTCGATATAATGGTGTGGTAAAATCTTCTGGTTTCAAATATGTACACACCTGGCTGAATATCCCCGGATGATTCACCAGCCAGGTGAGCATCAGCTTCTGGGCCTTTTCCCGGGCGCCCTCCTTCGGCTGCCTCTTTCTGTCTGAACTGGCAGACACCGGCTGTCTGGGCCTTTGCGCCTGTACTCCCGCCAGCGCCAGGCTGTTCACCATCTTATGAAGCTGTTCTTTTTCTATGTGATATTGCTGTGCAATTGCTTCTATATAATTGTTCCTCTCCAAATCCTGGGTAAACTCCAGCAGACGCTCAGCCACAGCTCTATAAAATTCCGTCTTTCCTTGGGGATCACCAAGATCAAATTCCCGCTCCAGCATCCTTATCTGAAACAGAAAACTGTTCTGGGCCTGGTCCAGCCGTTTCTGAAATTCCTCTGCCCCCTGGGCTTTGATAAACTCGTCCGGGTCCTTGTACGGACTTAAGTCTACCACCCGGGCGTGAAGCCCCGCTGTCCGCAGAATGGGAATTCCTCTCAGGGCAGCCTTAATCCCGGCCTGGTCGCTGTCATAGATCATCAAAACTTCCTGGGTGTAACGTTTCAGCAGACTGGCATGTCCGGCTGTAAGCGCAGTTCCCAGGGAAGCCACAGCATTGGTAAATCCCGCCTGGTGCATGGCAATCACGTCCATATATCCTTCACAGATGATCAGATTCTTCTTTCTGGAAGACCGGGCCCGGTTCAGTCCATACAGATTCCTGCCTTTATCAAAAATTTTCGTCTCCGGAGAATTCAGATATTTGGGTTTTCCGTCTCCCATCACCCTTCCTCCGAAACCAATCACCCGGTTCTGTACATCTGCAATGGGGAAAATCACCCGGTTCCAGAATTTGTCATACATACCATTTTTTTCATCTGCCTGAAAAAGACCGCTGTCTTTCAACAGTTCATCTGCATATCCCTTATTTTTCAAATACCGGTACAGATGGTTTCCCGCCCGGCCGGAATACCCCAGTCCGAACTGATGAACAGTCTCCCAGGAAAGACTCCGGCCTGACAGATACTCCCGGGCTCGGGCACCCCCTTCGCTTTTCAACTGGTAATAATAATAGCCGGCTGTGAGCTTCTGAATCTCCATAAGGGAATTCATATAATTTTTCCTGGCCTTCGCCTCCTTGGATTCCTCCATAACAGGCAGCTCCACGCCTGCCCGCTGTGCCAGATGCTGCACAGCTTCCGGAAAGCTGTAATTTTCATATTCCATCAGGAAAGTAAAGAGATTTCCGCCTGCGCCGCATCCAAAACAGTAATACATCTGTTTATCCCGGCTTACGGAAAATGAAGGCGACTTTTCATTATGAAATGGGCACAGTCCAAAATAAGAATTTCCCTTTCTCTGCAGTTTTACATATTGGGAAATAACGTCCACGATATCGTTTCGCAGACGGACTTCTTCTATCACTTCATCCGCATAATACATCACGTTTTACCCCATTTAATACACCGGCCAGCATTTCGGCACAAATATCTGGTTAAACTTGTCCATAGAATCCTTATCGGTCATACCGGATATGTAATCACACACCACCCGTTCCAGCGGTTCCCCTTTCTGGTCAATCAGTTCCCTGTAATCGTCTGTCATCTCCTGTGGATGTGCCGTAAAAAAATGGAACAGCTCAATCAGCATGTTCCTTGCCTTGGCTTCTTCCTCCCTGGCAACAGCATTCTGATAGACATTATGAAACATCAGCGTGCGCAGCTCCATCATGGCCGCCCCCACCTCCGGAGACATACAGATTTGGTCACGCTGTGTACTGCTTTCAACAATATCATGAACCAGCGTATTCAAACGCTCTTTTGTACTGTATCCCAAAAGCATCCGCAGAGTAATGGGAATATCATCTTCTGTCAGCAGCCCTGCACGCTGGGCATCATCCATATCATGATGAATATAGGAAATTTTGTCACACAGACGCACCACCTGGCCTTCCAGCGTATGGGGTGAGCCGCTGATTCTATGATTCTTAATACCGTCACGCACTTCCCATGTGAGATTCAGCCCTCTCCCGCCGTTTTCCAGAATTTCCACCACACGGACGCTCTGCAGATTATGGACAAATCCATCCCTGCTCACCTGGTTCAATGCCTGTTCCCCCGCATGTCCAAAAGGTGTGTGTCCCAGGTCATGCCCCAGCGCAATGGCCTCCACCAAATCTTCGTTGAGGCGCAGCGCCTTTGCCACCGTTCGGGCTGTCTGAGATACCTCCAGCGTGTGGGTCAGCCGGTTCCTGTAATGGTCCCTCCGATAGTCCAGGAACACCTGTGTCTTGTCCTCCAGCCTGCGGAAAGACTTGGAATACAAAATCCGGTCACGGTCTCTCTGATAGACAGTCCGGATATCGCATTCGTCTTCGTCCCTTTTTCTCCCCCTGGAGTGCTTGCTGCAGGAGGCATAGGGACTTAAACTCTCTAATTCCTGTTCCTCCGTACTCTCCCGTATATTCATAGATTCCTCCTCCACAGACTGACAAAACCCTCTATATTATTATATTCTATATATATAAGAAATTTCCTCTTTTTAAATTTATTTTTAAAATTCTTGTTGACGAATCTGTCCGGGAATGCTATAATAATTTCTGTCGCAAGCGCAGAATAGAAAAACAGCCTTGCGGATGTGAATAAAGATATGCGGAAGTGTCGGAACTGGCAGACGAGCAAGACTAAGGATCTTGTGGCATTCGTGCCGTGTGGGTTCAAGTCCCATCTTCCGCATTTTTTTATTTTTTGTGGATAATCACAGGATGGGAAAAAGCCTGTATTTATAATGTTTTCGGGCAGTTAAGGATTATTAAGATATTACAGCATATTAAAAAATATGCCCCTTTTCTGCCCCTCATTTTTTAGTGTACTCTTAACATCCCGCAGGATAAAACTTCGATACTATGATTATTTTTGAATATTGAAAATCAAATCAGCATATGCTATAATGCCGATAGGCAAAAGGAAATGACAAGTCCATCCGGACAAAGAACGAATCCCTCAACCGTACTGCAATACAGTTGAGGGATTCTTCTTTTCTTTTATAGCGGCAAAGCACCCGCTAGGCTATTTGCTGCCCTTATCATTTCTGTCAAACCATTTGCAGATGTAGTGGCAAGCTACACCAGCCGCAACAGAAACTAAAAAGGAAATGACAACTTCCATCCAAACACCTCCTCCCGTTGCCGGGTATCGGTTGGACAACGCAATAATTATATCATTTACGCACCAGGCAGACAAGCCTTGTCTTCCAGCAGCTCAATCCCTTCCATGACCGCGCGGGCCTCCAGCACCGCAATGTAATCCGTCATTGCCCTGATCTGCATCTCATATGTACTTCGTGGACACACCGGATTAAAAGTTAGTTCTCCATTATCCCATTTTCCAA
>CAJURF010000031.1 GCA_910588825.1 uncultured Lachnospiraceae bacterium | reverse complement strand
ATTCGTCACATGTATGATAGTGTGTTTCGCTGTTCAGTTATCAAAGTGCTTTTGTCGCTTTGTTTTTATGCTGTGCTGTGAGGTGTTCTCCCTGCCAGCTCGACTATAATATCATGCCCCTATATGGTTGTCAACACCTTTTTTCATTTTTTTCCATTTTTTTCTTTTTTCCGATAAATTACGGCAATGAACTGCCATATACGCAACCAGCCCTGCAGCCGTCTATATGTGATATTTACCCCACAGCACTGTACAAAATGAAGAATTTTCCTATCTTTAATCTGGTCTTACTGCGGATTTACCCCGCATACAATCCCCTTTATAATGCAGAATGTCAACCGCAGATACGATCTGTACATAAGTACATAAGAGTAAAAGGAGATTTTAACCATGACTGTATTCAATAAGTACAAAATACCTGGAGCATGTCTTAAAAGTGCTTTCTGCCAGATGTATGCCCCACTTAGTACCCAAAGAGTATGCCATGAAAGATTTGTGCCAAGCGAGGGAGGCATAGCGGGCTATGTTGGCCGAATTTGCCACAAATATCGCGCTGAGTGGGACGTGCAGATTGCGGGAATGAATTTTAAGACACGCTCCAGCATGGGCGGATACAATAGGGAGACAGTATGAAACGAACAAAAATTATTGGATTTTTACTGACAGCACTGGTACTGTCAGGCATGTTATTCGTCCCTGAAAGCATTGGATTACACAAAACCGGCATTCGCACATTAGGGGTTCTGACAGCCGTTATTATCGCATTAGTGACGGAAATCCTCCCCATCGGCATCACCTGTATTTTGGGAATTGCCCTGTGTGTAATCTTTGGAGCCGTGCCGGACATCTCCGGAGCACTGTCTGGATTTACCAATCATGTACTATTTTTCACACTGGTATCTTTTGGCATATCCGAGGCTATTGCCACAGTTCCTTTATCCAACAGAATACTGGCACTGCTAATCAAATTTTTCGGTGTCAAAAGCAAAAACCTGCTCTTTGCCGTCATGGTATGTGCCGCCGCTTTATCATCCATCATGTCAAACGTGGCAACCACAGCCGTGCTGATAACTGTCATTTTGAGTTTTCTCAAAGTGTATGATAATCCAAAGGAACGCAGACAAAGTGGTAAGTCATTTATGATCGGCCTGCCCATAGCCAGCATGATCGGAGGCATGATGACACCGGCAGGGAGTCCTTTAAATCTTTTGGCATTGGGTTTTCTGGAAGATGCGGGCATCTATGTATCCTTCGTACAGTGGATGATCATCGCAGCCCCTATAACCGTCATTGCCCTGGTAATGGCATGGATAATTATCAGCCGTGTGTTTGAACCTGCACAAATAAGCAGAGAAAAAGCCCGTGAGTACATAGATTCTCTGCAGATTCCTCCCTATTTTGACCATAAAGAGCGCTGTGTATGTGTGATCATGGCAGGTATGATTATTTTGTGGGTTCTCTCCTCCTGGTTTCCAGTATTAAATATCACAGTGGTCGGCACGGTTGGTTTTGGACTTTTGTTTTTTCCAGGAATCGAAGTGCTCACCTGGGAAGAATATGTAAAGCATGTAAGCTGGGCCTCTTATTTTCTGATCGGCTCTATGATGACATTCGGAAACGCACTGAATCAAAGTGGTGTGAGTGAATGGATAATCCACATGCTTTTTTCCGGAAAAACGCCGGTATCTGTTTCCTTGATTGTGTTGATTATCTGTCTGCTGGTGTTTATCCTGCTGATTCCCATCCCCATCGGTCCTGCATTGATATCGATTCTGGGGCTGCCCTTTATAACACTGGCCCAGTCCTGGGGGATTTCTCCGGTAATCCTGCTGATGCCGCTGGTATTGTGCGCATCCAACTGCTATCTCCTCCCCCTTGACACTGTGCCCCTGCTGACTTATGCCACGAGATATTACAAAATAGCAGATATGCCAAAAGTATCTATTGCCATACAGCTGCTGACCGCTGTATTAATTACAATCTGGATACCATTCTCTGTTGGATTTCTGCATTTGTAATGGCAGACAAAAATGCTTTATACCGGCCATTCGGTATAAAGCATTTTTAAGACACGCTCTAATACTAAAACTCCTGTTTTTCCCCAAACAACTCATAATAAAAGGCATACTGCTGGAGGATACCGGCAGAACCCTGATACTTTTCAAAAGGAAAACCACCGGGATAACGTTTCAGCATCTGCTGTATGTGAGTATCTATGGGGAATGCATCCATATGGTGAAGTGCAAACAGACTGATACAGTCTGCCACTTTATTTCCCACCCCGCAGAGCCTGCACAGTTCTTCTCTGGCTTTCTCATATTCCATCTTTTCCAGTTCTTGTAAATCCACCTCACGGCGCCAGACCATCTGAGCCGTTTTTGCAATATAAGACGCCCGGTAACCCAGACCGCATTCTTGCAGTCTTTCCTCTCCAATTTCCGCCAAAACCTGAGGCAGGGGAAACACATCATAAATCCTTCCCTGAAAATCCCGTCGTTTTTCTCCAAATTCCCGGCATATTGTTTCTACACACTTTTTGATCCTGGGGATATTATTTTTCTGGGAGATAATAAATGTGACAATCATCTCCCACAATTCCTGCCGCAGAATGCGGATTCCTCCTCCCAGACGGGCCGCTCTGCACAGGTACTCGTCTTCTCGGTCAATAGCCTGCTTGACCTTTTGATAATCTGTGTCCAGGTCAAAATAATTCCGCCATACATTCTCAAACTCTTCTTCTGAACAAGAGAATTCCACCTGTTCTCCCTGCTGGCCAGCTTCCAGGTATCTGCCAAAAGCAATCAGCCTCCAGGTATTCCCAGAGATTTGTTCCATACGGAAACACTGGCCAGAACGGCTGATCTGCTCCAGGTCAAAGTCCCTGATTACCTTTGTTATCATCTATTTCCTCTACGATCATCCGATACACCTGCCAATAAGGCATCTTGTGTTTTCTTGCAAGAGCGGCTGCACTTTCATATTCCGGGTAAACCCGTTCTTTTGCTCCCCGTCTGCACACCTTCACTGATACCTCACCAAGAGATGTTGCTGCCTGCCGGTTCTCCCGCTGCAGAACAGAGCGCTCCACCTGCATCCTGCGGATTCCTATGGTAGTCGTCTCTCTAAAAATAATCTCCTCTAAATCGGCTGCTTCCTTTTCTCCACAGATTACGTTCAGCTGGTAAGCGGGACGGTTTTTCTTCATAAATACAGGTATGTAATGCACATCACGGGCACCTGCCTGAAAGAGCTGTTCCATCACGTATCCCAGCATCTCCCCGGTACTGTCATCAATATTGGCCTCCAGCTTGCAGACTATATCTGTCTCCCCTGGTTCCGGCACAATCAGCATGGCCCGCAGAAAACCCGGACAGGCATACTGCCGCTTTCCTGCCCCCAGCCCCGTCTTTACTACCGTAAATTTCCCAGGCAGCTTCTCAGATGTGCGGATCGCCGCCGCAACAGCTGCTCCCGTAGGGGTGACCAGCTCTCCTTTTACTTCTGTGATATGCAGAGGCAGTTCATATTTCTGTACGATATTTAAGACTGCCGGAACAGGAACAGGAAGAATGCCGTGCTGACAGCGGACTGTACCCCTTCCTTCGCACAGCAGTGGAATCACCACCTGTGAAATGTCCAGATTGTCCAGACACACTGCTGCCGCCAGAATGTCCACAATGGAATCCACAGCCCCCACTTCATGAAAATGCACTTGTTCTTCCGGCACGCCGTGGGCTTTGGCCTCAGCCTCCGCCAATATACGGAAAATCTTAGCAGACAAAGATTTCGCCCCTGCTGTCATGTCTGCTTTCTCAATAATTTCCAGAATATCGGCAAGATTTCTATGTACATGCCCATGGGAGTGTGCATGGCGGCGGCTTTCTGTCTCACATTCATGATGTTGGTGGTGTCCACCGCTTCCGTGAAGGTACTCCATATCATGGTCGTGATTTTCATGCTCCCCATCCAGAATCACATGAAAATCACAGGCATCCAGCCCATTTTTCTTCACCCGGGTTACCTGAATCCGGAACCCATCCACAGGAAGGCTGTCCAGCGCATTCTGAAGCACCTGTTCATCTGCTCCCAAATCCAGAAGGGCCGCCACAGTCATATCCCCGCTGATACCGGACATACATTCCAGATATAATGTCTGACCTGCCATATGCTCACCTTCCCCTTCCCGCCAGCCGGTTAATCTGGGTTGCCAGATACCCGGCTCCGTATCCGTTGTCAATATTCACAGTTGCAATGCCGTTGGCGCAGGAGTTGATCATGGTAAGCAGAGCCGACAGCCCGTGAAAGCTGGCCCCATACCCCACAGAAGTGGGAACCGCAATCACCGGCTTGTCCACCAGACCGCCCAGTACACTGGCAAGGGCGCCCTCCATTCCCGCCACTGCCACAATGCAGTTGGCATCCTGAATCACTTCCAGACGGGAAAACAGCCGGTGGATACCGCTGACACCCACGTCAAAGACCCGTTCCACATGGGTGCCAAAGTACTCTGCTGTCTGGGCAGCTTCCTCTGCCACGGGAATGTCTGCTGTGCCTGCACTGCAGACAGCCACCAGTCCCTCCCGCTTCTTCTCCTGTTTTTCCATTTTTATAATATGGGAAACCGGGTCATACTGGGCCTGGGGATAAACTGCCTGTATCAGGTCACACTGGGCCTGGGACGCCCTGGTTCCCATCACCTCTCCATTTTCCTCATAAAGCCTGCCGAAAATCTGCAGCAAATGCTCATCTGCCTTGCCGCTGCAGAAAATTACCTCCGGAAACCCAGACCTTATTTCTCTATGAGTATCCAGCTTCGCGTACCCCATTTCCTCAAAAGGTTCCCTGCGGAAGAAATGCTCCGCGTCCTCCACCGTCATCTCATGATTTTTCACTTTGTTAAGGATTTCCCTTGTCTCCATTTGCTACATCCTCTCCGGCGCGGAAAAGCCCAGTAAGTCAATACTGGTTTCCAATACCTTTCTGGTCAGGGATAACAGCTGTATCCAGGAACCTTTCTGCTTTTGGTCTTCTTCTCCCAGAATCTTCGTCTCGTGATAAAAACGGTTAAAAGCATTTGCCAGCCCGTACAGATAGGAGCACATTTTGTGAGGTGCCTTCTCCTCAAAAGCCCCTTCTACGGCTGTCCCAAAGTTAGTCAGCTCCAGCATCAGAGCCTTCTCGCTCTCGCAGGAGGGAGTCTGCATTCCCCCCTGTGCCAGGTCGCCCCCTTCTTCCTGATACCGGCTTAGAATGGATTTGATACGCACAATGGTATAAAGTAGATAAGGGCCTGTGTCCCCTTCAAATGAGGTGAAACGGTCCACATCGAATACATAATCTTTCCCGGCCTGATTGGACAAATCTCCATACTTGACAGCCGACAGTCCCACAATCTCTGCGGTTATCCCTGCATTTTCCTCTTTCACACTGCGGTTGTCCACAATTTTCTGATACATTTCCCTGCTGATATCATCCAGCAGATTCTCCAGACGCATCACGCCGCCCTGACGGGTTTTAAAGGGTTTTCCGTCTTTTCCGTTCATTGTGCCAAATCCCAGAAAGGTAAGACGGGTATCCTCCTCCACCAGATGCGTCTTCCTGGCACAGCGGAACACCTGAGTAAAGTACAGTTCCTGACGTTTATCCACCACGTACAGAATCTCATCCGGATGAAACAATTTCATCCTCTCCACAATGGTGGCCAGATCCGTGGTATTGTAAAGAGACGCCCCGTCAGATTTCAGGATCATGCAGGGAGGAATTTCCTTGGTATCGTCCTCTTCTTTTACATCCACCACCAGCGCTCCCTGGTCCAGCCGGGCATATCCCTTTTCTTTTAAATATGCAACCAATTCCGGAATATATGGCTGGGCATCTGATTCTTTCTTCCATAAATCAAAGGTCACATTAAGCCTTTCATAATTCTTTTTCAAATCTGCAACAGATACCTGAAGAATATGATTCCACAGGGCATAGTAGCCTGGCCTGCCCTGCTGGAGTTCACGGGTAGCTTCCATGGCCTCCTTTTGGTACGCCTCGTCCTCCTTAGACCTGGCGCTGGCCGCCGGATAGATTTCTTCCAGTTCACCAATGGTAAAAGGCGCTTCCTGGGGATAAGGGCTTTTATCCCCTTCCTGAAAATAAACCAGTTCCGGACTGCGGTGCTTCAGCTCTGTGATAATCAGCCCCATCTGCAGGCCCCAGTCCCCCAGATGCACATCTCCGATTACTTTATGTCCCACATACCTTCCCAGCCGTTTGATACTTTCCCCGATAATGGCAGAACGCAGGTGTCCCACATGGAGGGGCTTAGCTACGTTGGGACCGCCGTAGTCGATTAAAATCGTCTTGGGTGTATCTGTTACCGCCACAGACAAATGCTCATCTTCCGCCATTTTCCGCAGATAAGCAGCTAGAAATTCCGGGCTGGCTTTTAAATTAATAAATCCTGGATTGACCGCTTCCGCAGAGGAAAACACCTGGCTTCCTTCCATCTGCTCCACCACTTTAGCCGCAATCTGTACAGGTGCCATACGGTAAACCTTTGCCCCCGCCATGGCGCCGTTACACTGATATTCACACAGATCCGGACGGTTGGAGAGTACTACTTTTCCATAATTTCTGTCATAGCCGGCCTTCTCAAAGGCATTCCCCAGTTCCTCTGTCAGCAAATTCATCCACTTTTCCATCTCTCACACTCCTCATCTCTTCCCATTCAAAATTCTTATTTGCGCACATCCGCCATTTTTGCCCCGGCCAGGGCCAGAGCTCCGTGTCCGATGTGACAGGCCACACTTAAAGACAATGGCTCCATGGTAATGGGATATCCCGGGAAAACCGTTTCCACTTCTTTCTTCCAGTCCCGGGCTTCCTCCTCATTGCCCGCATAGGCTGTCATCAGCGCGAATCTGCCCTCCCGGACATATTGGGAAAAACGGGTTTCCATGTCTTTTTTCATGGCCTCCAGCATAGTCTTTCTTGCCTGCTTCTTGCCCCGGCATTTGGAATACGCGTCCAGTTTTTCACCCTGAATCTGCAGTACAGGTTTCAACTTCAGCATAGTTCCGATGGCTGCCGCCGCCGGGGTGATTCTGCCGCCTTTTTTCAGATATTTTAATGTTTCCAGCGTAATGTAAATGCTGGATTCCATTTTTTCTTTCTCCAGAATTTCTTTCACCTGCAGGGCGTCCATTCCCTCCCTTGCAAGCGCCAGAGCATCCAGCACTGACTGCCTCTGCGTCACCGATATTCTCTGGTTATTCACCACCTGCACCTTTCCCTCAAAATCCTGCGACAGTGCTATGGCCGTCTCACAGGAGGCACTGAGTCCGCTGGACATGGAAATATGAACCACTTGTTCATATTCGTTCAGAAGCTTTTCCCAGAGTTCCAGCACATCTGCAGGAGAGGGCTGGGAGGTGGAAATATCAGCATTTTCTGAAAGTTTCTGATAGAATTCTTCTTGACTCAAAGTAATATCTTCATAATAAATCTGTCCGTCGATATAAAAAGGCATGGGAAGTACCGAAATGCCCAGTTCTTTTCCTTCCTCCTGAGTAATTCCGCTGTTGCTGTCCGTGACAATGGCAATCTTTTTCATAATCCTTATCCTTTCTCTCTATCAATCCCTTCTGAGTGCGTCAATAGGGTTTAGATTGGCCGCTTTAAAAGATGGAAGCAGTCCAAATACAATCCCGATCACCATAGAGAATCCCACAGATGCAATAATGGCAGGAATGCTGATGGCAATGGGGATATCTGCCATTCGGGATATGACATTTGCCATCACAATGCCGGATACCACACCTGCCACACCCCCTAAGCTGGTGAGCACAGCCGCCTCCGTCAAAAACTGGAACAATATCCTGTTCTTCCGCGCGCCAATGGCTTTCTTCAGCCCGATCTCGCTGGTCCGCTCTGTCACAGAAACCAGCATAATGTTCATAACGCCAATCCCTCCTACCAAAAGGGAAATACTGGCAATCCACAAGAGCTGGCCATTGGTGCTCTCACTGAGTTTCTGCTGGTCTTCTACTGTTTTCAGGTTATTATTTGCCTTATACTTTATCTGGGTACTCTCCTCCGGTATGGCCTCGTTTAAAATCTTGGCCGCTCGGTCACCCACTTTTGTCATAGCCTCCGTACTGGACGCTTTGACGATGGCGTTTTCCGCTTCATCATATTTATATATAATGGGCCAGTCACTGCTGGGAAGCAGCAAGGTTCCTGCCCCTGCATCGCCATAATAGGAATAGTATTCTTCATAATTATTGATAATAGGCTGAAACGTCTCTGCCCGGGTATAAATGCCCACCACAACGAACGGCTCTCCCATAATCTCAATGGTTTTTCCCAGGGGCATCTCATCTTTAAACAGACTGCCCGCTGCTTCCTCGTCCAGCAGAACCACCTTTCGGTAATTCTCATAGTCTGCCCTGACGAACCCTCTGCCAGCCTGTATCACATAGCCGCAGGTATCCAGATAATTTTCATCAACCCCGTACACTTTCCCCCCCTGCATACTCTGGTCCATGTAGTAAATATTCTCCGAATACCCCCGGCCGTAGAAAAAAGTAGCATTTTCCACATTGTCAAGCCGGAGTATCTTATCTTTTTGTTCCTCCGTAATCTGAGGCAGTGCCGCAGTGGTCATCCCCCATGAGGCGTCATACTCTGCACTTCCATCATACAGAAGCACATCCACCGCGTTATTTCCCGCCCCTATCAGCTGTTCTTTAATCTGTTCGCTGGTTCCCTTTATGGTCGATACAATGGAAATGATAGATGCAATTCCAATGATAATTCCCAGCATAGTAAGAAAAGAGCGCATTTTATGCGACCAGATCCCTTGAAAAGCCAGTCTTATATTTTCAAGCATAATCCCTTTCCTTTCATCTAATACCCATACAGATCCTCTGTGGTTCCCTCTTTTGTCTTGGCTCCTTCTTCCACTCCGGAACCGTAGGGAAATGCTATCTTATCCTCATTGCTCAGTCCTTTGGTCACAATGGTGGAATAGCCGTCACTGCTCTTTTGGGCAGTCACAAACTGCTTTTTCAGTTTTCCACCCTCATCTTTATACACATAATACCGGCCTCCTTCTGTGCGGACCATGGCATTTTCCAGATAAATGGCATTTTTGTCCAGCGCCTGAGACATGTTAATGCTCAATTCCGCACTTTCCCCGTTTTCCATGTCCAGATCTTCTGTCACATGGGCCACAAAAGGATAATAGGACTCATTGGGATTTCCCATTCCCATATACCCCTGGTCACCCTCTGCGGGGAAAATCGCGATTTCCCGGATTTCTGCTGAAAATTTCTGTCCGCTTTCATAAGTAAAGCCTGAGATAAAATCCCCCACTTTCACTTGTTCCAGGGCCATCTCACCCAGGGAGCCTTTCACATAAAAACCGTCGTCGCTTTCAATCTCAATGAACCCTTCCCCTGGTGAATCCCCGGTTTCCGGGTCCCCAACCACAGTCACCACACCTTGTATGGTGCTGCTGATAGTCTCCTGCTCCAGCAGTTTTTCCATTTTAGAAATAGAGAGGGCTTTTTTCTGAATATCCAGCTTATATGCCTGGATGTTGTTCTCCTGGTAACGGATTGCCTCCTCACGGGTCATGGAAGATTCTTCCTCATCCTCCCAGTCTTCCCAGTCATCCTCCCAGTCGTCATCATCCTCGTATTCATTCTTTGTATTTGGACCCTTTCCCGGTGCCTGTGGTGTGGGAGTCAGAACCGTCTCTCCATCATCCGACGGACCGGCCCCCTCCAGGGTAAAAATCTTTTCCTCCTCCGGGTCCATAACTTCTTTTCCCTGGCGGATATAACACCCAAGCAGAGACTGGGAGGGATTGGCCGCATCGCCAATCTGATCATTTTCGTGAAATTCCAGACGATACCAGCTGCTGCTTTGTTCCTCCTTAGTTCCCTCCTGATTATATCCTGCCATTTTATTGAAAAAAGAGCCTTTCACCACAACGCCTTCCTCGCTGGAGGTACATAAAAAACAGTAAGGAAATTCCTTACTTCCATCCCCCTGATACGGCTGAGAATCGTAATCCAGCACTTCATACAAAACGGGCAGTACCGGTTCCACCACATCTTCCGTACCTTCCGGCTCCTCTGGGATTTCTGATTCCTCTGGCACAACAGATGCATTCTGACTGCTGACAGCCGCCGCTATGCCCAGGGGGAACTGGGCAAAAGCCTTCAGCCAGCCGCCCCCATATGCCGAATCGTCATCCTCATCATCAAGTGGTATATAATCATCGGACGGGTCCAGAATAGGGCCTCCATTCTTCAGGCTTTCCAGACGTTCCTGCGCTTTGATCAGTTTATTTTCCAGATCCTGCTTCTGCAGTCTGGCCAGCTCCAGTTCCAGCTGTTTCAGTGTCATATCATAGGTGAGAAGATGGTCTCCCACATTCACATGGTCTCCTTTCTTCACATAGACCTGGGAAATAATCGCATCATCTATTAAGGACACTTTCTGGGTCACGCTGGTGGATATTTCCCCATATAGCATAGAATCACTGCCATCTCCGAAAAACGATGCCTGGTTTAAGTCACTGACCGGTATCACTTTCACTGTCACAGCGTGGGCCCTGCGGGCCAGAGTCCCCACTCCGGCAAATACCCCGCAGACAAACACAATGCAGATGAATATAATCAGCAGCCTTTTGCGGATGCTATGCCTTTTCTCCATCGCTGCCCCCTTTCTCCATCAGCTCCCCATCCCTGATCAGCACAGTTCTTCCTGCATACTGGGCAATTTCCGGGTCGTGGGTAATCATGAGAATGGTTACCCCCTCCTCATTCAGCTTCTGGAACAGATCCATCACCTGCTGGCTTGATTTGGTATCCAGCGCGCCTGTGGGTTCATCTGCCAGGAGAATCTTCGGGTCATTGACCATTGCCCTTGCAATAGCCACCCTCTGCATCTGCCCGCCGGAGAGCTGGTTAGGTTTAAAATCCACCCGCTCTGCCAGCCCCACCCGCTCAAGAGCGCGAAATGCAATCTCTTTGCGCGCCTTTCTGGGTACGCCGGCATAATTCAGCGGCATTTCCACATTTTCCAATGCCGTTTGTTTGGGAAGCAGGTGAAAACTCTGAAAAACAAACCCCAGCTTGCGCAGCCGCAGATCGGACATTTCATTCTCCGAACACTTATTCACATCCTGTCCGTCCATATAAAACTCTCCGGAGGTAGCTTTATCCAGACATCCGATAATATTCATCAGCGTAGTCTTTCCGGAGCCTGACGGCCCCATAATAGCCGTATACTCTCCTTCTTCCATGGAAAAATCCACATGTTTCAGAACCGGAACCACCAGCTTGCCCTGCTGGTACTCTTTATAAATGCTTTTCAATTCCAGAATCATCAGGGAGCCACCTCCCCTTCCGGAGCCGCCGCATCTTCATCTGTATCTGCCGGCAGGGGGATTCCCTGTTCCGCATCCATCCCCGGATATATGCCGCTTTCATCAATAATCTCCTGGGCGCCGTCGGGTCCCTGCTCTTTCTCCTTCCTCTCCTGATCCTCTGTGGGAATCTGAAGCTGGTCGCTGATTTCCACTGCCATCCCCTCCTGCAGACTCTCTGACGGAAAGGCAATGCAGTCATCCACAGTCAGTCCTTCGCTGATTAAGTATTCTCCCATGGCCTCGTCGTATTCCCCTAGGGTTATCTGCCTCTTTTCCAGCCTGTCATTGCCATCAGAAGCCCACACATACGGTGCCTGGGTATCCACGTCTTCAATATACAGTTCGTTCAGCCAGATGCCATCCCGCTGGTTCTCCTGGCCCACATCCGTCTCAATATAGACATGCTGCCCCAGCATCAGGCCTTCTGTGGAGTCCAAATCCACATAAAACGGATAAGAGGAGGAAGTGGTCTGCTGGTCATCCCCGCCGCTGTCCGACATGATAAAATCGCTGTTCTGGTCCTGCTCCGCGGGGTGTTCCGTATCTACCATTCCCATGGTTCCTCTCCAGGTCACCTGTGTATCCTGGCGGGACCGGATGATCACCGGCTCCCCTTCCAGAATATCCCCCATATTCTGCTCGTTAATCTTACCTTTTACCCGGTAATTTCCCGTTCCCAGAATGGTGATAAACGTGGACTCACTCCCTGAGGAATCCGAATCCGGGTCAGAATAGTCGTCAGCGCCTTTCATAATACTTTTCTTAATCTTCTTGACCACTCCGTCAATCTCGCTGGTCACAACAGGTGAATCCCCGGTCTTCTCCAGCTTTTCAATCTCTGCCGCCTTCTTTTTCTGGTCATATTCATTTTTCTTCAAATCCATCTGTGCAGACTGAATCTGAATGGTATAAGAGAGCTGATCCTCCTGAGGAGCCTTTTCCTTTTCCCGCTGATAGGTGTTAATCTGCTCCTGATAGCTGACCGCCTCTGTCTTCATTCTCTCCAGTTCCAATCTTGCAGTCGCCAGTTCTTCCTCACCGGAACTGATATCATAAATAAAGAGCTGGTCACCAGCCTTTACTGTCTGTCCTTCTTCTACCATCAGCTGCTGCACAGCCCTACTGCTGTCCAGCTTCACTTCCACCGTTTTCTGAGGTTCCACTACTCCCGCGTATCTGTTTAATGTCCCCGAAATATTTTCTGTAAGGGAACCCACTGTTGTTACATATGCAGTATCTTTCCCGGAGCTTCCTTTTCCTTTCATCCAATACCAGACGCCGCCGCCTATGAGCGCCAGCGCCGCTGCAATCCCCCCAATAATGATTACCCGCTTATTCACATACTCACCTCCGACAAAAGGTCATTTATCATAAATTTGTGTTCCTATCATAACAGATTTCCGCAAAGCGGGCAAGCTTTGCCCCTATGTGTGTCTAAAAATTCATAAATCCTTTATACTTTTCTGGAATTTTAACCATTATTTTACCATATCATACACGTTTCTTTCATAAAACACCCGACTTAGTTTTTGACATTCTTCCTCCTTTCTGGTAAACTAAGAGGGATTAGTATGGGTACATTATTTGCGCTGCCTTCACACACTGGAAAGGAATACTATGATGAAACCGCTCACTGGGATTAGGCTCCTTTTTTTACTTATGATTCCGCTCCTTTTGACAGGATGCGGCAATGCAGAAAAAAAACAAGTGAAAAATGTAGTTGCTTCTGGCTTTGATCAGCTGAAAGACCTGGAGCCCGCCGCGGTTCAGGAGTATCTCAACTCAGAAAACCTGTTTCCTAATGCTTCTGCCTCTCAGGCTTCCGCATCAGTGATTGAAGAGACAGCTTCTCAGTTTTTCAAAGATTTTGATTATGACATACAGAAAATCCATGTCCGCCAAAACACCGCGGACTGCGCTCTTAAAGTCACCACACTGGATGCTGCCGCCCTGGCAAAAGATTACCAGACAGAATATCTCAAGCAGGTAATTCTGGAAACTGCCAATGGGCAGAAATCCACAAATTCTTCCCTGGAGCAGCACTATATACTGCTGAATGAATTAATGCAGCAAAATACATACGATACCATATCCAGCGACTGCACCATTTACCTGATTAAGACAAATAACCAATGGGTCCTTCAAAAAGACAGGAATCTGGAAAACCAGCTGACAGGGGGATTTCTCTCAGTAATTGCCAACCCCTATCTGCTTACCCCCACAGAAACGGTGGATATCTATCTGCAGACACTAAAAAACATGGATACCGCCCAGATGACCACTTACCTTGGTCTGGCTGACACCCTCACCTACAGTGATGAAATCAGCCAGGCACTGGCGGAAGCGTTGATTCAGCAGGTACATACCTGTTTCAGCTACCGTGTATCAGGCGCTCAGGATAACGGCACAATTGCCACTGTGAATACTGAAATTACCAGCTTTTCTTCCAAGGAAATCCTGGCTCAGTACAACGCAAAATTAAAGGAATACCTGTCCACTTCCAAGGCATTGATTGACGGTGCCCAGGGCAGGCTGAAAAAATCCAATGAATTGCTGGTCAAATGCATCACTGACAACACGGCCACCCAGTCACAGTCTGTGTCTCTGTCCATGATCAATGACGGCATCGGCTGGAAACTCCAATCCAACAGCCAGCTGGGCGATGCTCTGTTCGGTGATTTTACTTCGAATACAGAAAATCCAACTACCTCCAGCGATTCCGGATAAAGAACTATAAAATAAGAAGAAACCTGCTTCTATCTTTGCGGCAAGCAAAAAGAAGCAGGTTTTTTACAATCATTCTATTCTTTTTTCATTGGAGCAATCTGCAGCTCTTCCAGCTGTTTCTCATCCACCACACTGGGCGCCTCGGCCATCAGGTCTGAGGCGTCTTTCACTTTCGGGAACGCGATCACATCTCGGATACTGTCGGTCCCAGCCATAAGCATTACCAGCCTGTCCAGGCCATAAGCCAGCCCTGCATGGGGCGGAACTCCGTACTGGAACGCACGCAGCAGGAATCCAAACTGCTCATAAGCCTCCTCTTTGGTGAATCCCAGCACTTGGAACATTTTTTCCTGAATATGATTCTGATGAATCCTGACACTTCCGCCGCCCAGCTCTGTTCCGTTCAGCACAATATCGTATGCCTTCGCCCGGACTCTGCCAGGATTCGTATCCAAAAATTCCAGATCCTCTTCCATAGGCATGGTAAACGGATGATGCATGGCAGTATAACGGTTTTCTTCTTCCGACCATTCCAGCAGAGGGAACTCAGTAATCCAGACAAATTTGTATTCTCTTTTGTCCAGCAGCTCCTGCTGTCTGGCCAGTTCCAGCCGCAGATTCCCCAGCACATCGTACACAACCTTGTTTTTGTCCGCCGCAAATAACAGCAGGTCTTTTGGCTGCCCGGACATGGCATCCACCAAACGTCCCATCTCTTCCTCTGACATAAATTTTGCAAAAGAAGATTTAATGCTGCCGTCTTCCCCTACAGCCGCCCATGCCAGACCCCGCGCACCGAAATCTTTGGCAAAATCCACTAATTTATCAATCTTTTTCCGGGACATGCCTCCAAGGCCTTTGGCATTAATACCCCGTACGCTTCCTCCCTGCTCTATGGCGCTCTGGAATACCGCAAAACCACATCCTTTTACCACTTCCGTCACGTCCTGCAGCTCCATGCCAAAGCGTAGATCCGGCTTATCAGAGCCAAAACGGTCCATAGCCTCCTGCCAGGTCATCCGTGCAATGGGAAGGGAAACTTCCACTCCCAGCATTTCCCGGAACAATTTTGCCAGCAGACGCTCGTTTACATCAATCACGTCATCCACATCCACAAAGGACATCTCCAGGTCGATCTGAGTAAATTCCGGCTGGCGGTCTGCCCGCAGGTCCTCGTCCCGGAAGCACCGGGCAATCTGAAAATATCTGTCACATCCTGAGCACATCAGCAGCTGCTTAAATATCTGCGGAGACTGAGGCAGCGCATAGAACGTCCCCGGATGAACCCGGCTGGGCACCAGATAATCCCGGGCTCCTTCCGGCGTACTTTTGGTGAGCATAGGGGTTTCGATCTCCAGGAATCCCTCTCCGATAAAATATTCTCTCACCAATGCAGCTGTCTGGCTTCTCATCTTCAGATTCTTTTGCAGATCCGGCCTGCGCAGGTCCAGATAACGATGTTTCAGTCTGAGCTCTTCTTTTGTCTTGCTGTCCTCTTCAATGGGAAACGGAGGAGTATCCGCCTCTGACAAAATCCGGAGACTGTGCACACGGATCTCAATCTCCCCTGTGGCAAGATTTTCGTTTACCGCACCAGACCTGGCTTCCACAGTCCCTGTGGCGGCGATCACATATTCGCTGCGCAGTTTTCCCGCCTTTTCAAAGCCTTCCTCGTCAATACTGCCGTTTTCAAAAATCAACTGCATCACTCCGGAACGGTCCCTGAGGTCTACAAATATAATACCGCCTTTGTTTCTGTTCTTCTGCACCCAGCCCATCAGCGTCACTTCCTGGCCAATGGCTTCTTTTCCAATCTCCGCGCACCTGGCGCTTCTGTGCAGCCCCTGCATTGTCTCCGCCATTTTTTACAATCCCTCCCGATAAAATTCCAGAATCTCTTCATAGCCTTCCTCTTTCAGCTGCTCTTTCTGGAATTTTTTATTTTTTTTCATAACCGCTGTATTTACCTGGTTTCCCGCGTCACGAAGGGCCTGTGCCTGCTTCAGTATCTCCTGCATCCGTTCAGACGGCATGTTCTTCTCAATGAGACAGGCAATCTTCTTGCTGGCAGCCGGAACCTGGAATTTTTGTTCCATCAGCAGCATTACAATTCTCTCAAACCCAATGGAGAATCCACATGCACAGGTATCCTGACCCGTAAATTTCCCGATCATTTCATCATAGCGTCCGCCGCCGCCCACAGAACCGCCGAACCCGTCAATAGACACTTCAAAAATAGGTCCCGTGTAATAAGACATCCCCCGCACCAGCGCAGGGTCAAATTTTATGGAAAAGTCCGCTGTCCGTACGGCTTCCACACTTTCCATTATGTGAATCAGGTTATCAATGCTCTCGGCATCTGACACATCCCCCAGAATCTCTCCGCAGCGTCTCACACCTTCCACACTGGAGTCCACCTGTGAAAACAACTCCATATACTTATGTGCAGCCTCTGCCGGAAATCCCTGGTTTATCAGCTCCTGGACCACACCTTCTACTCCCAGCTTATCCATCTTGTCCAAAATAATAAACACTGTGTCAAAACTTTCTTCCGGGAACCCGCTGTAACGGGCCATGGCTTTCAGGATCTTCCTGTCATTGATACGTATGGTAAATCCTTTAAAACCCAGTCTGCCCAGCAGTGTGCTGGTGGCGGCAATCAGCTCAATCTCTGCCAGACAGGTGGGGTCCCCCAATGTGTCGATATCACATTGCATGAACTGGCGGAAACGTCCTCTCTGGGGCCGGTCCGCCCTCCACACATTTCCCATCTGCAGGGCCTTAAAAGGCGCGGGCAGCTTGCTGGCATTGCTGGCATAATAACGGGACAGCGGCAGTGTCAAATCGTAACGCAGCCCCCCGTCCACCAGGTCCATCTCTCCCTGTGCCTGGTCAATCTTCAGCTTCTCTCCCCGCTTCAAAATCTTAAAAATCAATTTTTCATTCTCACCGCCCTGATTGCTGGACAAATTTTCAATATGTTCCACACAGGGGGTCTCCAGGGGAAGAAACCCGAAACTGCCATAAGTCTCCCTGATCAGATTCATGGCATAGTTACGGATTTCCATTTCCTCCGGCAGAATATCCCTCATACCGGTCACCGGTTTTTTCTTCATCTTTTATCTTCCTCCACATCTTCATGGGCAACTCTCTGGAAAGCCAGAAAAATCTGCATATCAAATAATTTTACATCCTTAATCATCTGCTCCATGGCCGCTTCTTTTTCAAAAGCTTTTCGATACGGCCGGTCCGCACAGAGGGCGGAATACACATCGCACACCCGGAGTATCCTGGCCCCAAAAGGGATCTCCTCCCCCCGCAGATTCCCCGGATAACCGCTTCCATCATAATTTTCATGGTGATACAAAATGCTTTTCAATATATTGTCTGAATATCCCTGCCCGATCAGTTCCTCGTATCCCAGCGCAGGGTGCGTACGCACATATTTCAATTCCTCAATCACCAGAGGCTCCTGATCTTCTTCAAAACAGCTGGACAGCTTCAGCTTTCCAATATCGTGAAGCATTCCGGCCACAGCCAGTTCATAACAATAATTTTCCTCCAGATTCAGTTCATGGCTCACCTCATAGGCCAGATTACTTACCTGGATTGCGTGTTCCAACTCTTTTGACAAATCCAGCGATATAAACCCGTCAATCTTCTCCCCGGACTGTCCCCGTTCTGTTACAGACATGGACTACCTCCTTACAGCCATGTGCCAGTACATCGCAAGTATCTTAAATGTTTTTCTCTTTTGCTCGCGGCATACATCTGAGACTTCCTCTGCGCTGTCTGCCCATATGCATGTTCCCTCTGACATCTACGGACTATTATACTTTTCGCGGTACAGTGTGTCAAGTGTCCGCCCCATTTCCCGTATAACCGCCACATATAAACACTGTTACAATCAAGCGCATACGTATCTGCCAAATGATTTGCAAATCTCCTTGAAACAGCACATAGCTGCCGGCAAATCATTCAGCCCTCGGGTATAGGCAGATACGTCCATTTTCACGCAAAATGCGCATTTACAAATTATAGGGAACCAGATATACTATATATTTATTGATTGAAAGTCACCAAATTAATATTCAAAATACAGGAGACAAAAGAATGAACCAGGAAAAGGCAGCGGCTTTGCTGAAACGAATTGGAATCGAAACCATCCCATTGAAATCAAACGGCAGTAAAGCCGGGGAAAAGGATGCACAGACACTGGAAGTTTTAATCCGTGGATATTTGGAACATGTTCCTTTCGAAAATCTGGACGTGTTCGACGCCGGCAGAATTCCCGTTCTGGAGGAAGACGCTCTTTTTGAAAAAATTGTAGAAAAGCGACGGGGCGGTTACTGTTTTGAACTGAATACTCTGCTGGGCCATCTGCTGGAGGCGCTGGGTTTCTCATGGTATCCGGTGGCTGTCCGCGTACTCTGGAACAGAGAGAATATACCACCTGTGAGCCACATGGGAATTGTAGTGCCAATGGATAAGAATTGTTATTATTGCGATGTGGGCTTTGGCGGACCGGGCCCAAAAGGCTTGTTGGAATTATCGGAAAAAGCTCAGACAATTGCCGGAGAATCATTTCTGGTACATCTGATGCAGGACAGGGATATCCGCATTGACAGACAGCAGGACAATACATGGAAACCTCTTCTTCAATTCCGCAATTTGCCTGTCAGAAATGTGGATTTCCAAATTATGAATTATTACTGCGCCACCCACCCAGATGTACTGTTCACACAAAAACGAGTGGTCAATATCTGTACCCCAAACGGCAGTAAAGCGTTGACAGATATGGAACTGACCGTCCGTGACAACGGCTGTATCAGACAGGAGACTTACCACAGTCCAGAAGAATTGGCTGCAGGTCTGGAAAAAGAATTTGGAATTCAGAATTGTCTTTGATTTCTTCTTTAAAAAAGAAAGACTTCCATACGTGGAAAGTTCCGAAGAATGCGGTAAAATGGTCATTCTTCGGAAGTGTATGGTGTTTAGGCGGTGTTTGAGTCTATTTAATGATATTTTATCCAAATTGAACACAAAAGGAAAGAAATAAACAATAAATTTTTTGGATATTTAGGTGGACGAAATTTGAAGAAATGATATAATAAACGTTATATGAGGAGGTACGCTATGCAGATAACACAAATCAAAGAAGACATTAGTATAAGTTATATTTCTGCTCTATGTGCATATGCTGGCATAGCGTATGAAATTGTGAGGCATGATGCGGATAGTACAGATGGCATTTTAAAAAAGCGGATTTTATTAGGCGGGAATAGAAAATTTAACGCTGAACTGCGAATCCAGTTAAAATGCACATCTTCGCCATCTCAGTATACTGACCATGGTGATACGCTTACATATAAACTCAAGGTAAAAAATTATAATGATTTATGTCTTCCATCAACTACACCGATTATATTGGGGCTGCTTATATTGCCTGAAGAAGAAAAATTGTGGGTTAACTGGACAGAAGATGAATTATTGATTAAGGGATGCATGTATTGGGCAGAATTTTCAAAAGAAACCGAATCATCCAATGAAGGAACTGTAAGTGTAAAAATCAATAAAAAAATGTCATTAATGTGGAAAGTCTGCAGAACATACTGGAGATGATTGCAAGGGAGGAGTGGCCATGATATATTCTGTTAATTTTATGGATTTGACCGAAAAAATCAGTCCACTTGCATTTGCAAAGTATTTGAAAGATATGGGCTGGGTACAGTTTCAAAGCAAGAGACAGTATATAAAAATTTTTCAGTATGAAAAAAATGATGATTTTTTTCAGGTTGTCATTCCCACAGAAAAAAAACTTAATGACTATAAAGAAGCAATGTATAAGGCAGTTGTGACAGTAGCAAAAGTTGAAAATAAATCTGTTGAGCAGGTTCTGCTGTATCTGCTGAATCCAAATACAGATATTTTAAAAATCCGTTTAGAAAAAAAAGATGTTGAGGCAGGAAACATTCTTTTTGATGACGCGATTCGTATGTATGAAAGTGCAAAGAAATTATTGGCTGCAACAGCATTGGATATTTTGCATCCTAAAAAGTATCATCAGGGAAGAATGGATGATTGTGTATTAGAATTCCTATCAAGTTGTAGATTTGGACAGACAGAAATAGGAAGCTATGTCGTATCAGTTGTATGCCCGTTTGCAGAACTTGATGAGAATGAAGATTACAAACAGTTGAGTATTTTTTCGGATGAAGAGCAGTGTGCAAATTCATTGACACGTCAAGTAACAAGCCGCGTTATGAAAAATATTTCTTTTATCAAAAATCAAATTGATAATGGAGAATTAGATAAATTGTTATTGCAGGATAATGATAAAATTATAAGCGCAAATTTTTATGAAGCATTAGGAGGGCTTAATCTGGATTCGGATGGAGCAGATGTGGAATTTATTGCTGAATGGTCTCCGATTGTAAAAAATACTGGCTACACCGAAGACAGAATACTGCTTACCCATGATTATTATCAACCAATTGAAATTGCTATCGGGAAATTGAAAGAAGAAACAAATAGATCCACAAAAATTATTGGTAGAATCAAAAAATTGGAATCCTCACCAGATGTTCAGAAACGGAAAATTGGAAAAATTACAGTTGTTTATTTAGATGAAAATGATAAGCCTAAAACAGTTACAGCCAATTTAAATAAAAATGAATATGATAGGGCTATCAAAGCGCATGAAAGGGGTTGTCATATAGAAATTGTTGGGGAAATGTCTTCTGGGAAAAGGCCTTTTATGTCATCTTGTGAATCGTTTACGGTTATTGAATGAAATACGGAGTAGTGTTATTTATGCCTAAAGTTTCACCAGACTCCAATCAGTTTCCTCTTCCAGGTCAAATTCCAGGATATCATCTACGCCGCATTCCAGCACGCGGCAGATGCTTTCTATTCTCTCTAGAGCGTGTCTTAAAAATGTTTCTGCCAGATGTATGACCCACTTAGTACCCATAGGGTATGCTATGGGAGATTTGTGCCAAATGAGGGAGGCATAGCGGGCTATGTTGACCGAATTTGGCGCAAATCTCGCGCTAAGTGGAGTACAGACCAACTCCCCTCCGTTTTTCTATTTCTCACTCATGTAGTCTTTGCTTTTTCCTCACTGCAAAAGACAGTCTGTCAAAAGTTCTCGTTCTACCCGATTTTTACACGTTCATTTCTCAATTCAGCCATCACTTCTTTCAGTCTGCGGCTGTAATACTGGTAATATTTCAAAGGTGTGTGTGGCGCTGCCTGATGGTCTGTACAGATAATACATCCTCCCTGCTTGATCACAGGACGTAGTCTGTCCAGCTCTTTCTCAATGGCATCTTCCCCGTCAATGATACTTAGTTTATTAAATCCGCCGATAAATTTCAGTGTGGGATACTGCTCCCTCACTTTCACAATATCCACCCCTGCATTGACATCCACAGGCAGTACGCCGTCCAGGCCGCATTCCAGAATTTTCGGGATCATAACTGTAAAGTCTCCATCCGTATCCATAATCACATTCTGTACCCCCCGTTCGCGAAGAAACGGAACCAGTTCCCGGTAATAGGGAGAGATAAATTCTTCAAATGTGGCCGGAGAAATCATGGGGCCGTTTTTCCCGCTTAAATCCTCTTCAAAGAACACCACACTGGGAGTCACGATTTTCAAAATGCCCTCCAGCTGTTCCTTATACACATCTGTCACAAAGCGGCTGATATCCTGCAGCACTTCCGGTTCATCGTAATACGCATACAGCTGTTCTTCGTTTCCAAACAAGAAACGGGGCGTCCAGAAAAATCCGCTGAGACGCAGGCGCACTACGTAATCTTTATTTTTACACCCTTCCCGGAATCTTCCATAAGCCTTCTCCATATTTTCCTGTGTAAGATGAAGTTTGATCTGTTCCTGAATATGCGCCTTATGCGCCTGCCATTCCTCCATGCAGGTCACTACAGGTTTCACATCTGTGACAAGACCGCCGTTTTTTGGATATCTGCGCAGCCAGCCGTCCCGGTCCCGTCTGATTATGTATTCGTCTGTTTCTTCCCGGATTTCTTCTTTATAGGAAATAAAGGGAATACGGAATGCAATGCGCATCACCGGGTCCCAGCCCAGCCCTGTCTCATGGACAAATACCGGTTCTGCCATCATGGTATTGTAATAATCCTGCCATGGCTCGTAAGGTTCATTGTAAGCATAAAGGTTATCTGTGGGCAGGGTGGCAAAATGTACTTTGTCCAGAAATCCTGTGTCATATCCCTGCTCTTTCCAATTATTCACCGTCTTATCCCAGGGGTACATGCTCTCCTCAATACATCCTCTGTCCAGCCCTTTGTTCGAAAAACTTAATGTGGCAATTTCTCTCTCCCATGCGTTCATGTTAAATTCTCCTCTCGTTTGATTTTATTATGCAATTCTTTTTATTTTTTTCCTTAATTTGACGATTAGAGCATCAAATTTGATAAATTAACTATAACACAGCTTCTGTCTGGCTTATAAGCACAATCCAATACAAATCAAGCATAATATGTTCGTGTTTTGCAGGGGTATTTATAGTACAAAGGCCCCACGGTTTTGTACTCCGCAGGGCCTGTCTCTATCATTATTCAAAATCTTCCACATTCTCGGCTGTTACGTGCCTTTACATCGTATATCTCTTTTCAGGCAGATGATACTGTGTATTTCTCCCTTTTCCCACCTGAACAATCTGCCCGTTTTCCACCATCTGTCTCAACAGACGTCCACATGTTGTCTGGCTGATTCCCAGTCTTTTTTCTATCTCTCTTCTCGTGAAAGAACCATTCTCTTTTGCCATAGCAATTATCACTTCCCAGGGTTCGCAGTCTCTGGACCAGCCAGCAGCTGGTTCTTCCTGTCCCATACGAACGTTGAGATTAGGGAGAATGATTTTAAAAGCATTGTCAGAAGTTTCAATTTGGGGCTCTGCACCTGTTCCTGAATATGCCCCCATTATCTTTCGCATCCCAGTTCCATATGCCTCTATCAGTTCTAAACGGTAGAATATATTTGCCAGCTTCGCGTTCCGGCATACGGAAATTCCCATCATCACATCCTTTAAAGTGACACCATTTACAAGTCCTCCAATAGAGATAAACTCAATCCTGTCTGTATAAATGCGGATAAAGGCGCTGGCGCTAAAAGAGTATTCACGATGCACCAGCAAATTCAAAAGAGCCTCCCTGACCGCAGTCTCAGGATAGTCTTTCTTATCGATCCGCCGGAGTTTTTCAAAAGTGGAATGGGTTTGGTTGCGAAAATCAATATAATCATATACTTCGTTCATTTGACGAAATAAAGAACCGGAAAACTCTTTCCGATCCTTAAATTCGTCTTGGGTAGTTCCTTCAAAAACGGCTGCCTTGACCGTATGTACACACTGGTCAGACAGCAAAAGCCCCAGATTTGTATAAACACCGTCATGGCTCATAATCCCCAATGTTTTCATCTGTGCCTGCCCGAACAGGATATTTCTCTCGGAGAATTCTTTTTCGGCTGTTTCAAAGGTTAAACTCTGTTCCAAAGACCGCATTTCCTCAAAATGATCTCCATCCGTCTCCTTAATCATCCGCCGGATTGCCGTATTGGAAGCAGGTACAGACGAATATCCCTGACGGACATAAACACCTTCCGGACGCAGCCCCTTCTTGGCAATATAATATGGGCGTTCTGTTCCCTGTTGAATATCAATGGAAACAATCTGTTTTCCGTCTATGTTTAAAGTTTCATAATGGAGAAACATAGTCAGGTCTGGCTTGACCGCATCCCTAACCATGTTACTGACCTGCAATGCAGTTCCATCCGGGTCATTCACTCCAATGACTATTCCATCGTCCCGTACACCAATATAAAGCTTTCCCCCTTCACAATTGGCGAATGCTATAATTTCTTTCTTTATATCGTCCACCACAATCGTTTTTAGTTCTACGGTTTCACTTTCCTGAAAACCCATCTAACCGCCTCCTGAAAATATTCTACTCATATTCTAACCTTTCTAACCAATCTTGTCAATATTGATGCTTACGTCCCAGCTCTGACGCTTAAATTTATACTTACACTCTCAGAGTACATTGGATTTTATTTTCTCATTTTGCTTTATCAACCTAAAACCCGTATTATAGTGAAGTGAAAAAACCGGGAAATTACATTCCCAGTTTTTTTAAAAATAATCGATCTCTATTTGTAGTTTCAGTACCCCATCTATACTGTGATATTTTCGTGGATACTTTCGTTGTTTCATATGCATCGAACCATCTTAATATATTTGAAAAAGATATCCCTGCCAGCCATTTCTTTAAATCCTGTTCAGCTGCGAGATTCTCTTTTGTATCATGTAGTGGATCACCGTTTTCCTTTCCTAATTCCGCTTTCATTTTCCCTATTCTGTATCTCAGATAGTCTTCATATGCAAGTGCTATGAACTGTACCATCATCCGCCCCATCAGATGGTCCGCATACCATACCCGTGTTTTTGAGGCATCGGCATCTTCTTTTGCCATCTGGAAATATTCCTCTACTTTTTCACGTTTACGATATTTTTTCAGTGCTTCAAAACAGTCTTTCTCATGGTTAGAGACCAGAGCAAAATACCCATGATATCTGCAGGCTCCATTGCATTCTTCTTCCTTATATGTTACCGAATATACGGTCCCTTCTTTGTCCCGTTTTATATTTAAATATTTTCCGGCCTTTTTTTGGACCGCTGCTGACAATTCATCTATCGGACTGCCTTTTTCTATCACGTTTTTCAACTCTTCCATCTGGGCATAAAAGGCATTATCATCATTCTCTTTTTTGATTGGATTGAAATAAAGATGCAGGTAGATTCTTTTATCAAATGTCTCCACAGATCCTTTTTCAAGCCCTTTCTTCCTGCTTGCATATTTACGGGCCTTTTCAAAAGTATGCGTTAACATCTCTGTATAACAGTAGATGCCGCTCAACTCCGTCCGCCTGTTTTTAATGGTTATGATGTCGTCTTTATGCCTATCCAGTTCTTTCCTCACCCATGCGGTACTTGTCTTTGCCAGGGTAATAAACCGGAATCCCCCAAGACACATGCCCGCCAGGTTTTCCTCCGAATAGTATCCGTTATCTGTTACGATTTCTGGTCTGCATTGTCCAAGTACATCTAACTGCTTCAACGCATTTGACAGTGATGTGACGTCAGGCAGGTTCCCGGGCTGTTTGGTAAATGCAACAGGCTGACGGTCATCTACAGAATATAATGTCAGATATTTGGTCGTTTTCAGGCCGTCTTTATCCTTATTGAATCCATACCTTGCGTCAATCTGGTTTCCCGAATATGTGGACTGCGTTGTAGAGTCAAATGCGATCAGAGGATGGCTGCCAAGCTGTCGGCAGCGTTCCTGAAAAAAACTCTGCCGCAGGGTTTCATCCTTCCCGACATCTCTGCATAACGTATAATAGATGTCTTCTGTGATCCCTTCTTCATATGGGATTGGATGTGTTAACTGCCATGTCTGTATATGGGGGAGGGAATCACCGCTGGAAGCCGCTAAAAATCTTGCGATTGATATGATTTTAAGTGCAGTTCCGTAATCTGTCGATGAAAACAGAGCATGGTCAATACCCGAAACTTTTCCAACATGATCCAGTATATCCGTTAATCCCGTATGCTGTCTGGAGGCCAGAAGCTGGGAAGGAAGGCCGCTGTCATTGCCAACAGCCCCATTTGTTTTTCTCTTGGGACGGGTTGGGACTTCCTTGTCAGTACCTTTTGGGATTTTTGCAGCTAATTTATTTAAGATCCGTTCTGTTTTTCTTGTTTCAGGATTATACTTGTATTCACGCTCATAAATATAGATATCTCCATTTTTCTGCAGAACCTGTGCGCGGTTCTTGGTTACTTTCCCTGTGAGTTTTCTCGCCATTTCAAACATCTCCAATCAAGCACAATATAACTATACTATATATTATAATAGTGTAGTGTTAAAAAGTAAAGTGAAAAGTGCCAAAATAAGGCACTTTTATAATGAAAACGGATTTATTTTCTATTAACGATGAACTATTATACGGTTTTTAGGTTTCATATGGAAATCGTACCTGGATGACTCATCGTTATAATCGTTCCGTTATTACGTGAATAAAATTAGGATTATGATGCAGATTATACTAAAATTTCGTCGAAAAAACATCGAATTTTAACTTTATATCCATATAAAAATGTAGATTTTTTCCTGATATCAGATAATATCACCAGTGAAAAACAGACTGTCTATATAGATTGTATAGAATTGAACCTTAAAACAATATCCTGTTTGGCAGCCAGCACGATTCCTTTTTTCTCATTTTGCTATTGACATTTATTAGCTGGACTTCCACACAAAAAGCACCAGCCATTCCCGACTGATGCTCATTGATTAAACTCCCACTAAAAACCAATATTACATTCCTAATACCTTACCCTTTTGATAACATTCCTCTGCAAGAGTTTTAATCTGCTGGGTATTTTCGTCTCTCCATGTCATCCCACCAATTAAAATCAAAGCCTCATAGTCCTTTGGAACAGATGCAACTGCTGTAAGATTACAAATAAAGTTGTTTTTTCATGCTGTCTTCTCCTTCACAAATTTCTCTATACCATTATTTATCGTTATCCCTTTCCTTCTCCTTGACCGTCAATATGTACACGCCCCTGGGTGATCGCCGCCCCCACTTATGCCTGGAGAATCCCGCGCATTGTCCAGAAATGGCTGGAACATAGCGCCTTTACGTTCAGCGATAAACTAAACAGCAGCATAGTAAACAGCCTCTTCTACCCTGTGTTCGTCCACGCAAAGAAATTTCATACCACAGCCAACTGTATTTCCTGCGGAAAATGCGCAGCCGGCTGCCCGCTCCAAAATATCCATCTGGAAAACGGCAGGCCCGCTGCACCTGTCCAAAAGAATGTCAGTAAGCCGAATTGCTTATTCCCTGATACTTTTAAAATATTTCGGCGAGTAGCCCATAACTTTCTTAAACATTCTGGAGAAATAATTGGAATCGTACACCCCCACTCTGGCCGCAGCGGCGGCAATGGTGGACTTTTCCATTTCCAGATATTCCAGAGACTTCACCACCCGCATCCGGTTCAGATAATCCACAGGTGTCAGTCCCGTCACGTCCTTGAATACTGACCGGAAATAACTGGGGCTCATATAGCTCTCTTCTGCCAGCATGGAAAAGTCTATCTTCTCATCCAGATGGTCCTCAATATACACCAGGGCATTGTAGATCATATCCCTTTTCTTATCCGAATAGCTTTTAATCTTCTCCCTCCGGCTCATCTGCACACGGCTTAACAATACCAGAATCAACTGTAGGTAGGCAGACTTTGCATACTCCAGGTTCACGGCTTTCTGCTCCTGCTCACTGGCCATCTCTCTCAGATAATGCTCCACCTGGTACAGCTCCTGCCTGTTCAGGTGGATAATCCCCTGGGCATTCAGTCCGGCCTCCCGCACATGGCCGTCAATGGTATTTTCCTTCATGCTGACATATTGAAGCAGCTCGTCCCATTGCTTTTTGATCTCTCCGCTTTTATAACTGGACGCCTGGTGATCCACAGTGCTTTTCAGCATCTGATTGTTTTCATCGCTGAGCTGGTCCGGGAAAAACATGCAGTTGATAATATTGATCTGCGCCTGGAGTTCATAGCCGTGAGGCTGGTTTGGTTCGATGATAAACACATCTCCGGGAATCAGTGGAACCTGCATTCCCCGGTAATTATGGATACAGGACCCCTTTGTGATCAACGCAAACTCATAATGCCTGTGGCAGTGCATCTCCACTGAGACCTGGTCGCTCCAGATCTCCACCGAAATCGGCGTGGAATCATATACCTGGAACTTTTTGTATGGATAATCCGGGTTCCATTCTGTTGAAAAAGTCAATTCATGTTCCATTTCTGCCGCACCCCCATTTCACTTTTTTCGAAAACTTCTCTTTATTAAGGAAGTGTATGTAAATAATCTGTGGCAGGTTATTTACATACACTTCCTAAGGTAAAATATTTTTTTCATTATATCACAGTACAGCAGAATATTGAACCTTTATTTTTTTCGGTTGAAGAATAATGTCTTACATAAATTTCGCAAAATAAATGTTTTAATGTGCCTGTATCTTCCACAATGCCATTGAATGATTCGTGATCCGCCTGATAACCTGTTCATCATCATAAAGCAGTTCCGGGCAATATTCCCTTTCCCTGAACTTTCTCAAAAAATCCTGTTCATCCGCTGTAAGGACCATTAACCCCGACAAAAATTCCTTTACTCGGTTCTTTATTTTTTCCAGCTCTATAAATTTCCCCTTTTGAATGACAGGAAGGAGATCTGTCCTTATTTTTCGGATACTGATCCGGTCGATCACGTTCACATCATATCTTTCTGAAATCTCTTCCTGTGATATGGCGGCTCCTGCTTTGTGGATTCAGGCTATAACCCCTGCGTCTGTATAAATTTTTTCAGGTCTTCTGAGATCTTCTGCCTTTGCTCCAGCATCTCGTTGCGATTTCTGACAATTCTGCCTTTGTATAATTAAACAAACAATCCTCCTTCATTTATCAGCTGAGGGTAAAAAGATAAAAGGCAGCCTGCTTTCTGCGCCAGGAACTGGTTATGGCACTTTACGAGATATGTGGTCAGTCTGCCTTCATCCAGTACGGTGATCATCTCCAGGCAGCGCAACAGTTCTTCCAGGCCCCCGACCTTATCAAAATCCTTTATATTATCAAGCACATTCCTCTCCAGGTCTGTTACCCGTATCGTTTTTTGCAGTGATACCCCAAAATCCCTTTGGGTCTTCATACAATGATACCATCGCCCGCCAAACTCAAATTCCCGGAACTCCCGCCCTGTGGAAACATATATATCAGAAAAAACCTGGTTTGCAAGCCCGTAAAATTCAATGGCGGAATGATGGGAAATATAACTGTTTTCTGTTATGGATGATGCAAACTCAAAAGGAGCTGCAACAGCCTCTTTCGTTTCCAGGTTTATTGTTGCATAATAATTACGGCGTACTGACTGCAGCAGCCCTTTTTTCTTTAAAGTGTATAATACATTCTTGGCCTTGCGTTCATCCCCAAATATTTTTGCCGCATCATCAAATGAAAAGCATTTTAACTGCAGCAATTTTTCATAGTAATCAAGCAGCAAAAACTTCTCCTTTTCTTTAAGAATACAGTAATAATTTTTTTATTTCAAGACTAACGCATGAAAAATAAAGTACTATTTTTATGATACCTGGTTTCTCTCATTCTTCCCAGATAAACCCGCCGTATTCATTTCTTTCAACGCAGGAAACTGGTGTAAAAAAAGCGGCAAATATATAAAATCGAAGATTGAAACGGAGGGGCAGACAGGATGTATGGGCATATGTACCGCCGTATCGTCCCGATTTTGATATAATACCGATTGCATCTGTTGCTTTTATCCACCGTTGTGGTGTCAATGTAAATGCATTATCTGGATTTTTATATTTAGCAATAAGCGCACTCTTCCACAGCGTACACTGTTTTCAGATTAAATTACAGGGAATAAAACAGTTTTTGTCATCAATGGGAATCACCTCCTGGCACATACAGACAATACCGCCGTTTCCCCTCTCAAGCTTTGCTTTATCCAGCAATTCATATTTCTTGACCTGGCGTCTGTCGGGGTTTGCGGACTTCTTGATTTCCAATGGGTGAATCACGCCATTTTCCTCTACAAACATATCAATCTCTTTCCCGTTGGAATCCCGGTAATAGGTCATATTTACTTTCCAGGGAGAATAGGCAAAGTTTTTGAGCAGTTCCATCACCACATAATTTTCAAAATAATGTCCGCTTGCCGCCCCATTCATAAGCGTATCTCTGGTAAGCCACATGGACAGACAGGCGCACAAGCCTGTATCACAAAAATACAGCTTCGGCGTTTTGATCAGCCGTTTCAGCTCATTATTGGCATACGGAGGCAGCAGGTAAATAATGCCCAAGCCCTGCAGCAGGCGCACCCACTCCTTTGCCGTCGGCTGGGATATTTCTGCCGATTCCGCCAGAGTCTTATAATTGACCTGTTCCGCCGTCAACGCGGCACAAGCCTTCATGAATTTATAAAAGCGTACTGTATCTGTAACGCCCCCCTCTTCCGCCACATCCCTCATAAGGTATGTTTCTATATAGGAATTAAAATATTCCTGCCTCTGCTCCGCATCTGCCCTGAGCACGTCCGGCATACCTCCCCTCCAGATATGTTCAAATACCTGAACAATGTCGTTCTTTTGTACAAGAGGCTGTCTTTCCAGGAGACAGGTCAGGGAAAAATCCATTTCATTGGGAAAATCCAGCCCTTCCGTTTCGTTCTTCGACAGGCTGTACAGCTCTAGAATTCCGATCCTTCCTGCCAGCGTTTCACGGATATTTTTCATCATTTTATATTGCTGGGACCCGGTCAGCCAGAACCTTCCCCGTTCCTGGCTCTCATCACACATAATCTTAATCTGCTCAAACAGCTCCGGCGCTTTTTGTATCTCATCAATAATAATTGGCGGTTTATAGGTTTGGAAAAACAGTACCGGATCGGATTTTGCAAGTGTCCGGGCCATTATATTATCCATTGTAACATAGGTACGGCTCTGATCCATTGCCAGATGCTTTAACATGGTGGTTTTTCCTACCTGTCTTGCACCTGTGACAAGAACGGCTTTAAAATAAGAACTCATATGCAGGAATTTTCGCTCCAGGGCTCGTTTCATATATTCCATAGTTGATCCTCGTTTTTATGATATAATAAAATTATATTTATTTTATCATAAAATATTCAGAGGGTCAATCCGCTTTCCTTAATCACTGATCAATTGTGTAAAATTCAGATTTAGTGCAATTTTCTGAAATATAGAGGCATAAAATCTAATAAAAACTAATAATTATATAGAAAATTTACAAATTGTTGTATCTCTATTTTTTCTATGGTATAATCATTGCCTATACATAAAATGGAAAAAGAAAGGAGATTTTTATGAAGAAAAGATTTTTTCCAATGTTGTTCCTATTGCTACTTGCTTTGATACTGCCGTTTTCTTTGGGCACTCTGGAGGCTGAGGCGGCAGCGAAAGAGCAGAGAGGTTTTCCTGACCCTGGTTATACTTTCAATTCCATAGACGGGACAAAGGTTTCCACGAAAACCACAGAAGGCAAAACCACCCTCATTATATTCGGCTCAACCACATGCAGCAGAACAAGAGGAACCATCCGCAACATAGCAGGGAGCACCTGGGTCGGTGATAAGGATATCCGTGTGATTTTTGCGGAAAGCACCTGTATGCCTCAGGAGGAAACTTTGGAATTTGCAAATGATTACGGAAATGACAAAATCATTTTCTGCTATGATGACAATAACTACAATCCGGCAATTTTTCCGGCAGGCTGCAGATACCGCAACTTATACCTTAATGTAACCTCTGACAGGTTATCATTCCCCACCGCCGTCCTGATTGATAAAGACGGCCAGGTACGAAAGGTAATCGAGGAGAAAGTAACTCTCACCGCAGAGAGGCTGAAGTCAGAAATCGACCAGATCAGCAGCCCGGCTGACCCGGATAAGCCAAGTGTTTCTCCCTCCCCGTCTCCCACACCCCTGCCAGGTAAGGAAGACTTATACTACAGTTTCCGCTCCATAAAAGGCGAAACTGTTCCCACAACTTCCCCTGACACCAAAGGGAAAACTACCATCCTGATATTCGGCACGACGGATTGCGCAAAGACCAGAGGAACTATCACTGATATTTCCGCTAGCAATCTGGTAAAAAACGACAATAACCGAATCGTCTTTGCCGAATGCGGCGGCGGGTCTTTGGCTGAAACAACCGCTTACGCAGAGCAGTTTGGATGTGAAAAAATCACTTTCTGCTACGACGGATACGCTGGTTTCAACAGCATTTACACTGCTCAGTTTAAATACGCCGCCCTTCAAGAAGGCCATGCAGAAAACGATACGGTCAACTATCCCCTGATCGTCCTGATCGACGGAAATAACCGGATACGTAAAATCACCCAGGGAGCCCAGACTGCAGAATATTTGGAGAGTGAAATCAAGAATTTTACGGATACCATCGCTCCGCCGCAGACACCCACACCGGCGCCCATAACCGTTCCAAATGTTACAGGCTTAAAAGCATCTTCCAGCGCAGAGAGCGTAAAACTCAGCTGGAAAAAAGTCTCCAAAGCGGACGGCTACCGCCTCTACCAGTATAGCGGCTCCACATGGAAACAAATCGCATCATTTAAGCCGAAAACCGGAAGTTCCTATACAGTAGACAATTTAAAAGCCGCCACAAATTACAGATTTGCAGTCAAAGCGTTTATAAACCAGAATGGAAAACTTGTACTCAGCAAATCCTATGCTTCCATCTACACTTCCACGAATCCCAAAGCTGTAAATTTTACAGCATCTGCAGGACGCAAGAAAGTAACTTTGAGCTGGAAAAAGGTAAAAGGAGCTGCAAGCTACAGGGTCTGCTACAAAACCAGCCAGAAAGGTGCCTGGAAAACACTGAAAAATACAAAAAGCACCAAATTTACCAAGAAAAACCTGAAATCCAAAAAGACCTATTACTTTACCGTAAAAGCCTGCAAAACTTACAAAGGCAAAACCTATGCCGGCAGCTCTAAGACGAAAAAAGTGACTGTTAAATAATCAGGACAAAAACTTAAAATAAAACATCAGAAAAAAGTCTCCCGCAGAATCCAGTGTTTTTCATCACTTGGTTTTCTACGGGAGATTCCTATTTTTCATACACTTCAATGCACTGCCAGATTACTATACCCCATCAAACTCTCATCCACGGCCCTGGCCGCCTCCCGTCCTTCGCGGATTGCCCATACCACCAGGGACTGGCCCCGGTGCATATCTCCGGCTGTAAACACCCGGGGCGCTGACGTCTCGTATTTTCCCGGCTCTGTGGCCACATTTGACCGGCCGTCCAGGTCTGCTTTAAAGGCTTTCGCCACATAATCCTGGCACCCCAGGAATCCTGCTGCTATCAATACCACTTCCGCATCCATCACCTGTTCACTGCCTTTTACCGGAATCATGTTCACCCGGCCTGTGTCCGGATCTTTTTTGGCCTCCAGCTTCACCGTCTTCACCTGGCACAGCTCACCGTTTTTATTCTTGACAAACTCTGTCACCGTGGTCTGATAGAGCCGGGGGTCTCTCCCGAATACGGCAATGGCTTCCTCCTGGCCGTAATCGGTTTTGCACACTTTGGGCCACTGGGGCCAGGGGTTATCTGTCCCCCGGGTATCCGGCGCCTTGGGCATCATCTCGATTTGGACCACGCTCTTGGCTCCCAGCCGGATGGCCGTACCGGTGCAGTCATTGCCTGTGTCTCCGCCGCCGATGACCACCACCCGTTTTCCCTTCACGTCAATGTATTTATGGTCCTGCAGATCAGAATCCAGCAGGCTTTTTGTCACAGAGGTGAGAAAATCCACGGCAAAATGAATCCCTTTGGCATCTCTTCCGGGCACCTTCAGGTCACGGGGATTGGAGGCCCCGCAGGCCAATATCACCCGGTCAAATTCTTTGAGAAGCACTGCCGCCTTGTGTGTTTTTCCCACATCCGCGTTTGTAACAAAAGCCACTCCTTCCGCCTCCATCACCTGGATTTTCCGGTCAATGATGCTCTTATCCAATTTCATGTTGGGAATCCCGTAGCGGAGCAGACCCCCGATTCTGTCAGACCGCTCGAACACAGTGACCTGATGGCCCCGCTTATTCAGCTGGTCCGCCGCCGCCAGCCCGGAGGGACCGCTGCCCACAATGGCCACTTTCTTTCCCGTGCGCACCCGGGGCGGCCGGGGGGATGCGTATCCGTTCTCATAGGCAGTCTCAATCACCGCATATTCATTTTCCCTGACAGAAACAGGGTCCCCATTCAGATTGCAGGTGCAGGCCGCCTCACACAGAGCAGGGCAGACCCGGGAGGTGAACTCCGGAAAATTATTGGTTTTCTTCAGCCTCTGATATGCCAGCTCCCAGCTGCCGCGATACACGGCATCGTTCCACTCCGGCACCAGATTGTGCAGGGGACAGCCGGAGGCCATTCCACCGATGATCATCCCTGACTGGCAGAAAGGAACCCCGCAGGCCATGCACCTGGCCCCCTGTTTTTGCTGTTCTTCCAAAGAGAGGTGGGCATGGAATTCCCGAAAATGCCGAATCCTTGTTTTTGGCTCTTCTGATACGCTGACTTCCCGCTTATAATCTAAAAATCCCGTTGGTTTTCCCACTTTTTATCCCTCCTCGTCCTGCTTATTCATATAAAACGCTTCAATCTGTGCCTGCCGGGAGCTCAAACCTTTCTCCTCCATTTTCACAATAGCAGACAGCATCCGGTTATAATCATTGGGAATAATCTTCTTAAATTTAGGAAGATATTCTTTAAAATTGTCCAAAATCTGTTTTCCCTTTGCGGAATTGGTGTATGCCACATGGTCTTTGATCATGGTTTTCAGCTCCTGCACATCATACTTGGAGGTTACTTTTTCAATGGAAACCATGCTCTTATTAGTCTTGGTATACAGGTTATTCTGCTCATCCAGCACATAGGCGATTCCGCCGCTCATGCCTGCGGCAAAGTTTTTGCCCACGCCGCCCAGAATCACGGCACGGCCGCCTGTCATGTATTCACATCCGTGGTCTCCTACGCCTTCCACAACAGCAGATGCCCCGGAATTGCGCACACAGAAACGCTCTCCCGCCACACCGTTAATATAGGCTTTTCCGCTGGTGGCGCCGTACAGTGCCACATTTCCCACAATAATATTCTCGTCCTGACGGAAACGGCTTCCTTTGGGCGGGTACACCACCAGCTTTCCGCCGGAAAGCCCTTTTCCAAAGTAATCGTTGCTGTCCCCCACCAGTTCCAGTGTGAGCCCTCTTGGGATAAATGCGCCGAAACTCTGACCGCCGGAGCCGTTGCATTTCACTGTGTAGGTATCTTCCTCCAGAGCTTCCCCGTACCGTTTGGTAATCTCCGCGCCGAACATGGTGCCGAAGGTCCGGTCTGTGTTTCCCACATCCAGCTCCACACTGCGCTTCTGGCCGCTTTCCAGAGCATCTTTGAATTTTTTCAGTAAAACAGTCCTGTCTGCCTTTTTATCCAGCTCAAAGTCATATACCTGTTTCGGGTCAAACACCACTTTCTGCCCCGCTGACCCATAGGGATTGGACAAAATACAGGATAAATCCAGTTTTGCCGCTTTTTCTGCCTGTATATCTGTCCGTGCCTTAAGAAGGTCCGTCCTTCCCACCAGTTCATCCACTGTGCGCACCCCTAGTTTCGCCATGTACTCCCGCAGCTCCTGGGCGATAAACCGCATAAAATTCACCACGTATTCCGGTCTCCCCCGGAAACGCTTCCGAAGCTCCGGATTCTGGGTGGCCACTCCCACCGGACAGGTGTCCAGATTGCACACCCGCATCATCACACAGCCCAGGGTAATCAAAGGCGCTGTGGCAAATCCAAATTCCTCTGCCCCCAGCATGGCCGCTATGGCCACATGCTTTCCGGTCATCAGCTTTCCGTCTGTCTCTATCCGCACTTTATTGCGCAGGCCGTTCATAATCAATGTCTGATGGGTTTCCGCCAGGCCCATCTCCCAGGGAAGCCCTGCATTGTGGATGGAGCTTCGGGGCGCCGCCCCTGTCCCCCCGTCATATCCGGAGATGAGAATCACCTGGGCTCCTGCTTTTGCCACACCGGCAGCCACAGTACCCACACCGGCTTCCGCCACCAGTTTCACCGATATCCTGGCGTCTGGATTGGCATTTTTCAAATCGTAAATCAGCTGAGCCAGGTCTTCTATGGAATAAATGTCATGATGGGGCGGAGGGGAGATCAGGCTCACCCCCGGTGTGGAGTGCCGGGTTTTTGCGATCCAGGGGTACACTTTTGCGCCTGGCAGATGGCCGCCTTCCCCCGGCTTGGCCCCCTGTGCCATTTTAATCTGAATCTCCTGGGCGCTGACCAGATAACGGGAAGTGACGCCGAAACGTCCGGAAGCCACCTGCTTGATGGCCGAACAGCGGCTTTTTCTTCCAGGGCCTTCCATGAGCCGTTCCAGACTCTCCCCTCCCTCTCCGGTATTGGACTTTCCGCCCAGCCGGTTCATGGCTTCTGCCAGCGCCTCATGGGCCTCCTGGGAAATAGACCCGTAGGACATGGCCCCTGTCTTAAACCGGGCCACAATGGAGTCCACACTCTCCACTTCCTCCAATGGAATTCCCTGTTTGGGATATTTCAGCTCCATCAAATCCCTCAGGAGAAGCTGGTCCTCTTCCGCCTCCAAAAGCTGTGTGTATTCCTTAAACATCTGGTAATCCCCCTGCTTCGTGGACTCCTGAAGCAGATGGATGGTCTGGGGATTGTACAGGTGCCGCTCCCCCTGGCTTCTCATCTCATGATATCCTAAGCTGTCCAGGGTGAGATCTGTCTCCAGCCCCAGGGAGTCAAAGGCCGCTGAGTGAAGCTGGTCTGCCTCCCGTTCAATATCTTCCATGGTAATGCCCCCAATGCGGCTCACCGTGTTAGTAAAATACTTATCAATCACTTCGCCGGATATACCCACAGCCTCAAAAATCTGGGAGCCGTGGTAAGACTGAATCACCGAGATTCCCATTTTTGACGCAATCTTTACGATTCCGTGGACAATGGCGTTGTTGTAATCCTCCACAGCCGCATAGTAATCTTTATCCAGCACCCCTGTGTCGATGAGCTCGTGGATGCTGTCCTGGGCAAGATAGGGATTAATGGCACATGCACCATACCCCAGAAGGGCAGCAAAATCATGGACTTCTCTGGGCTCACCGGATTCCAGAATCACAGCCAGTGATGTGCGCTTCTTTGTTTTCACCAGATGCTGGTGCACCGCCGACACTGCCAGCAGAGAGGGAATGGCCACATGGTTTTCATCCACACCCCGATCGGAGAGAATGATAATCTTGGCCCCGTTTCTATGAGCTCTGTCCACCTCAACAAAAAGCCGCTCCACTGCTTTTTCCAGACTGGTGCTTTTGTAAAAGAGGATGGGAATGGTCTCTATCTTAAAGTTTTTCCTTTTCATCTCCTTGATTTTCAGCAGGTCTGTATTGGTGAGAATGGGGTTATTCACTTTCAGCACAATACAGTTTTCCGGCTTTTCCTCCAGGAGATTCCCGTCTTCCCCGATATACACCGTTGTGGATGTAACAATCTCCTCCCGTATAGCGTCCAGGGGCGGATTGGTCACCTGGGCAAACTGCTGTTTAAAATAATTGAACAGCGGCTGGTGTTTCTTTGACAGCACCGGAAGCGGGGTGTCCACCCCCATGGCGGCAATCCCCTCGCCCCCGGACAATGCCATCTGAAGGATGGACGTGCGGTAGTCTTCATAGGCATAGCCGAAAGATTTCTGGAGACGAGCCCTCTCTTCCCTGGAATAAGAGGGCACCCTCTTATTGGGAATTTTCAGCTCCTTTAATTCCACCAGGTTGCTGTCCAGCCATTCTCCGTAGGGCTGTTTTCCCGCATAATACTCTTTCAGCTCATCATCAGAGATGACTTTTCCCTGTACTGTGTCCACCAGAAGCATTTTCCCTGGGTGCAGGCGTTCTTTCTCCACGATTCTGGAGGGATTGATATCCAGCACCCCCACCTCTGAGGACAGAATAATATACCCGTCTGCCGTCACGTAATACCGGGAGGGTCTCAGTCCGTTCCTGTCCAGCACAGCCCCCATGAGATCCCCGTCGCTGAACAAAATGGAGGCCGGACCGTCCCAGGGCTCCATCATGGTGGCATAATACTGATAGAAATCCCGCTTTTTCTGACTCATGGTCTTATTGTTGGCCCACGGTTCCGGTATGGTAATCATCACCGCCAGAGGCAGAGGCATACCGCTCATCACCAGAAACTCCAGGGTATTATCCAGCATGGCAGAGTCTGAACCCGCGGTATTCACCACTGGAAGCACCTTGTACAGTTCATCTCCCAGAGCTCCATTATCCATGGTCTCCTCCCGGGCCAGCATTTTGTCCGCGTTTCCCCGGATGGTGTTAATCTCACCGTTATGTACAATAAAACGGTTGGGGTGGGCCCGCTCCCAGCTGGGATTGGTGTTGGTGCTGA
>CAJURF010000030.1 GCA_910588825.1 uncultured Lachnospiraceae bacterium | reverse complement strand
AATGGTCATAGACCGCCTGTGTTTATGAGCAATAATCAATCACGCTATATATAGACAGGAAAAAGGAATTTCGCACAGTCAAAGAGCTGGCAGAAAAATTCACAGTAAAATGCCGGGATGTGAGAGCTCCTGTATCTTCTCTCAGCGGAGGAAATCAGCAGAAAGTGAGCATTGCAAAGTCCTTATTTGCTCCTACGAAGGTATTGATACTGGATGAACCCACCCGTGGAATCGACGTGGGGGCAAAGGTGGAAGTATACCATATCATCAATGAGCTGGCAGCACAGGGAATGGCCGTGATTTTGGTATCGTCAGAGATTGAGGAAATCACAGGCATGTGTGACCGGGTAGTTGTGATGGGAGCAGGGACAGTCCGGGGAGAACTGAAAGGGAACGAAATCACGAAACAGCGGATACTGGAGCTGTCTGCGGCAGAAGCAGGAGGTGGACATTGATTATGAGTGAAAAAACAACAGGGAGAAAGCAGGCAGCCATCCAATGGCTGAAAGACAACAACACCTATCTGATCCTCCTGGTGATGATTATTGTCAGCGCGGTAATATCTAACAATTTCCTTACGGCAAAAAATCTGGGAAATCTGGTGAAGCAAAACTCCATAAAAGGTATGCTGGCCATGGGAATGCTTCTGATTATTATGACAGGAGATATTGACCTGAGTGTGGGTTCCCTCACGGGGGCTTCCAATGTGCTGGCGGCAGTGGCTCTCACAGACTGGTCTATGGGGGCAGGGACAGCCATATTTCTGGCGATTGGGGTAAGCGCGGCCATGGGTATCGTCAACGGATTTTTCATCGTATACAGAAAACTTCCTGCTTTTATCGTCACATTGGCCATGATGACCATAGCAAGAGGATTTGCCTACCTTTGGTCAGGGGGCCGTCCCATTTCCGTCAGTGATCCGGTATTGACAGGGATTAAGCAGAGTGAGTTTCTGGGACTGCCTCCCTATGTGTGGTTTTTTGTGATAATTTTCGCAATTATGTTTGTTGCGCTGAGATACGTGCCCTATGGGCGTATTATTAAGGCCATAGGCTCCAACGAGCAGGCTGTCCGGCTGGCAGGAATCCGGGTGAACAGATACCGGTTCAGCATTTATGTGATCACCGGACTCCTCTGCGGTCTGGCAGGCGTCTGTTCCGTGGGCCGCATCGGTTCCGCCTCTCCCCTCCTGGGGGAAGGCTATGAGATGGACGCCATATCCATGGTTGTCATCGGCGGAGCCAGCCTTTCGGGGGGAAAAGGAGACACACTGAAGACTCTGGCAGGCATTTTCATCATCGGCATGATCGGAAATATTATGAATCTGATGAATGTGTCTGCGTACTGGCAGCATGTGATTCAGGGAGTAATCATACTGGCGGCAATTATTCTTCAGGTTCAGACAGGTAAGAAAAAAGACAGATAAAGTGGGAAAGGAGCCCTGATTTATGGAGAATATTTCATTACCAAAAACAATGAGAGCCCTTGTAGCCTATGCTCCCGGCGATTACCGTTTAGAGGAAGCTGAGACACCCCGGGCAGGGGAAGGGGAGATGATTTTGAAAGTGGAAGGATGCGGCATCTGCGCAGGGGACGTGAAAGCCTTCGGCGGCGCTCCGTCTTTCTGGGGAGACGAGACTCAGCCAGCCTACATTAAGGCTCCTATGATTCCGGGACATGAATTTACAGGACATATTGTAGAACTGGGGCCCAATGTAAAGGGCGGATGGCAAATCGGAGACCGGGTAATCCCGGAGCAGATTGTACCCTGCGGGGAGTGTATGTTCTGCAGGACGGGAAGACGGTGGATGTGTGAAAAACACGATCTGTGGGGATTTCAGAACAATGTAAACGGCGGCATGGCAGAGTATATCAGGCTGACCAAAGAGGCCATCGTGCATGCTGTGCCAAAAGAAATGCCCCTGGAAAAAGCGCTGCTGATAGAGCCCTATTCCTGCTCGTTTCACTGTGTGGAGAGAGCAAATATCAAAACATGCGATACAGTAGTTCTGTCAGGAGCCGGCACCCTGGGGCTGGGGATGGTGGGAGCCATCCGCCAGGCAAACCCCAAACGGCTCATTGTCCTGGATGTGAAAGACGAGAGACTAAAAAAGGCAGAAGAATTCGGCGCGGATATGGTGCTCAATCCTGCCAGGGAAGACGCTGTGGGAAAAATCAAAGAGATGACAGGGGGATACGGGTGCGACATTTACATCGAAGCATCCGGCCATCCCTCCAGCGTACAGCAGGGGCTGGATGCCATCCGGAAAATGGGGACTTTCGTGGAATTTTCCGTATTTAAGGACCCGGTAACTGTGGACTGGAGCATTATCAGCGACCGGAAAGAATTGAATCTGCTGGGGGCACATTTAAGTGCTTTCTGCTATGAAGACGTAATTGAGTGGATCGGAAACGGCAAACTTCCCACAGACGGGGTGGTCAGCCATAAGTTTTCCCTGGAACAATGGAGGGAAGGCTTTGAGCTGGCCCATACAGGGGCTGACGGGGCATTGAAGGCCGTGCTGATTCCATAGGAGGGACAAAGATGCAGAGGATTTTAAACAATCCTGACAATATAGTGGATGAAATGCTGCAGGGGTTTATAAAGGCCCATGGTGATATTGTGGAGGCGGCCCAGGACAGCAGGGTGGTCAGGGCCAGGGACATTCCCCCGGGAAAGGTGGGCGTGATCACAGGGGGTGGTTCCGGGCACAAGCTGGCATTTATCGGATATGTGGGGAAAAACCTGTGTGATGCGGCGGCTGTGGGAGAGATCTGTTCTTCTCCCACGGCAAAAGCCTTTTTGAACGCGGCAAAGGCTGCGGACCAGGGCAGAGGCGTGGCCTGTCTCTATGGAAATTATTCCGGTGACAATATGAATGTAAAAATGGCCGTGCGCATGGCGAAAAAAGAGGGAATCCAGATTCAGACGGTGATAGCCAACGATGATGTGGCCTCTGCCCCGAAAGACCAGAGAGAGAAGCGCCGGGGCGTGGCAGGAGAGATTTTCATGTGGAAAGCGGGAGGTGCGAAGGCAGCCCAGGGAGCCAGTCTGGATGAGGTAATCCGGGCTGCGCAGAAAGCCATTGACCATACCCGGTCTGTGGGAATCGGCCTGACACCCTGTACCCTGCCGGCTGTGGGACATCCCAATTTTCAGATTAGAGACGGGATGATGGAAGTTGGCATCGGACATCACGGCGAACCGGGGATAGAGGTGGTCCCCCTGGAGAGTGCAGCACAGATGGGAAAACGCATGGTGGATGTGATACTGCCGGATTACCCGTTTGTCTCAGGAGATGAGACGGCGGTTCTGGTATCCGGGCTTGGCGCCACACCGGTGATGGAGCTGTACGTGCTGTATGACCAGGTGGAGAAGCTGCTGGCGGAGGAAGGCATCCGGGTTTACAAATCTTATGTGGGCAATTACTTCACCTCTCTGGAGATGAGCGGCGCCACGCTGACCATCATGAAGCTGGACGAAGAACTGAAAGAATTGCTGGACATGCCGGCTTACAGCATGGGGTTTAAGGAACTGTAGGAAAATAAGGAGAAAGGCATGGATTTTTTTCGAGACAGAGACGGAAAACCAATTCTGCTGAACATGGTAAAAGGTATTCAGGACAATAAGGAGTATCTGTCAGAGGTGGACGGGCTCATCGGCGACGGTGACCACGGCGTGAATATGAATAAAGGATTTAGCATATTTGAAACACGTTACGGAGCAGAAGAATGTTCCTTTATAGAGGGGTTGGAAAAACTGGGGACTGTTTTGATGGATGAAATCGGCGGTTCCATGGGCCCCATTTACGGAACTCTTTTTCTGGAAATGGCAGAAGCGGCAGCGGGCCATGAGGAAATTTCTGTAAAAGTTTTGGCAGAGATGCTGGCAGCAGGATTGGATGGGCTGTATGAGATTGTAGACGCCCGGGTGGGAGATAAAACACTGATAGACACCCTGGCCCCGGCGGCAGATACACTAAAAAAAGCGGCAGATAAGAAGAACAGTTTGAAAGATACCCTAAAGGCCATGGTACAGGCGGCCCAAAGAGGGTGTGACAGTACCAGAGAACTGAAGGCAAAGTACGGTCGGTCCAGCAGGCTGGGGGAAAGGTCAAAAGGTGTTCTGGACGCAGGAGCAGTCTCCTGCAGAATCATTCTTTCTTCCATGGCAGAAGGAATATTAAGGCTCTGTATGGAATGAACAGCCCGCAAAAAAAATATCAGAGAATATGAATTATGGGGTATAATGAATACGGGATGCCATGGGGCATTCCGTATTTTATAAAAAAGAAACCAAAGTGGGGCGTGCAGATAGAAAAGGCACGGCCCGTAAAGGAGAACTCTATGTGGAAAGTGGTTATTGCAGACGACGAGTACCTGATGTGTGAATTTCTCAAAAAGATAATAAACTGGGAGAAAATAAATCTGGAGTGTGTAGGGGAAGCGTCCAATGGAATCCAGGCGTTTCAGCTGATTCAGCAGTTATCGCCGGATATTGTAATCGCGGATGTACGCATGCCGGGCCTGTCGGGGCTGGAATTGATCGAGAGGTGCTGTCAGGCCGGAATTATCTGCAGCTTTATAATTATCAGCGGATATCCGGATTTTGAGTATGCGAAAACCGCGTTTACCAGAGGCGCAGTCAATTATATTCTGAAACCCATTGATGAAATTGAGCTTGAGAACACCCTTTTTCAAGTATGCAAAAATATTGAGAAACAAAAAGAACCTGCCCATGAGAATGCCCAGACAGTCAAAAGGCGGGATTCGCAGATTCATGCCATTGATTATGAAAAGCAGGAGGCGCTACGCAGGCTGTTTACCAGGCAGGAAGCATCGTTGACATTGGAGAAGCTCAATCAGCAGTATGGGTGCTGCTTTGACAGGGAGCTATCCTTTAACGTGGCGGTTTCCAATGTGTCTGTGCAGGAGACGGACCAGGAGACAGACACATTTTTGGCCAATGTCAATGCCAGGATAGAAGAACAGTTCCGCCGCCATATCATGCCCCTATGCCGGGAATGTCAGGGGGCAGCAGAACAGGGGCAGTTGGTGTTCCTGCTGAACTACCAGCCGTCTTTGGACAGGAGGCCAAACGGCTGTTCCGCCAGGTATTTGACCAGGAAAAATATTCAAAAATGGCCCGGGATATCTGCGTTCACAGCAGAAATCTGCAGGAATTGTTCCGCGGTCTGGTCCGGGCCACCATAGAAGTTTACCATGAATGTATCGGGAAGGTCCGGCTGAAGGAGAGATGGCCGGTGATCAAGGCAAAACAGTACATTGAGGAACATTATTCAGAAAAAATTGTGCTGAAAAATCTGGCAGACCAATTGTTCGTCAACGCAGATTATCTTTCATCTGTATTTAAAAAGGATGTGGGAGTCGGCTTCAATGACTATTTAAGGCAGTACAGAATGACAATCGCCCAGCAGTTAATCCGCTCTGGAGAGTGCAGCATTGAGCAGGCGGCGGAGAAAGTGGGGTATCTGGACCCCAAACATTTCAGCAAGTCTTTTAAGAAAACACTGGGCGTATCTCCGGCTGAATATAGGAAATTCTATAGGAAATTATGATGAAGAAGAAAAGACTATCCCGTTTTTTACAGATGAAGAGAAAAATCATGGTTATTATCGCACTGCTCTATGGAGCTGTTTTTATTTTCATGTTTCTTTTGGAGATGTTTTCAGCAAAAAATAGTTATCAGAAACTGGTTTCCATGGAAGTCATGGCTTCAGAAACTGGACTGAAAAATGCGGAACGGTTCTTTGTGCGCCAGGTGGAGGAGATTAGGCGGCTGGATGATAAATTTACCCGGCAGTACAATGCAGGCATATTAACTTTGGACCAGCTGGGAAGCAGGACGAAACATATTCAGAGTACGTATTGCGGGGTTTTGAGAAGGCGCGGCCGAGAGGTGGCAGAATGTCATTCCCAGCTGATATCAAAATATTTTTTTCGGAAAACCATGGATGAGTTCATAAATCGGCATGTGTTCACCAGTGATATGCATTTTTTTGCCCACAATTTCAGCAATACCAGAAATTCCATTGTTTTGGCCCACCGGGAGGAAACTGACGGGGGAGACCTGATTTTTGTGTACCAGTTGAATGATAGTTACTACTGGGCGGATTACATGGGGGCGTCCCTGCGCAGCGGCTATTTTGTCTACGATACAGGGTGGGAGACTCTGGCGCCCTCCAGACCGTCCTTTGTGAATATGACAGAAGTAGCTGATGAGCTGAGAAAGGGCGGGGAGCAGGGATTTCTGATATTCGAAAACCGTGACAGGAACAGACTGGTCTCTTATATGAAATGCGGCAAAGCTGAGGTATATCTGTTTAACAGCATACCTATGTACTCTTTTTGGTCGTTTCTGACAGAGGATCTGAATGAAAAGCTTCTATTATATATAGGTTTTCTGTGCGCCGTCTATGCAGTCAGCTGGATATTTTACCGATATATCTGCAGGCCCATTATTGCCATCGGGGAGTCGTTAAACAGAGAGATTATGGATGAGACACTGTGTTTTGAACACTCCCCAGCGTCTTCTGTCTATTCCCCTGTCATAGAGACAGTCAATGAGATGAAGCGGAAGATATCCAACATAAAGGAAAATGAATACAGAGAGCGCCTGCTAAAAGAGCAGGCAGAGCTAATCATGCTGCAAAGCCAGATCAATCCTCATTTTATGTACAACACCCTGGAGTCTATACGGGCTATGGCTATGCTGGAGGGGGCCCAGGAAGCCCCCAAGATGGTGAAAGCACTGGCTGATTTCTTCCGCTACACCATCAGCAGAAAGGATACCATTGTAACTGTGCGGGAAGAACTGAAAAATATTGAAGATTACCTGACTATTCAAAATTACCGTTTTCAAAACAAATTCCTGTATCACCGGGAATTTAACCAGGAAGCTCCTTATATGAACTGCAGGATTATTAAGATGATGCTGCAGCCTATCGTGGAGAATGCCATTTTTCACGGGCTGGAGCCAATGATAGGGCAAGGGGGCATTACCATCCGCATTTATCTGACTACCAGACATCTGCGGATTGCAGTGAAAGACAATGGAATCGGCATTTCACCGGAAAATCTCCACAGACTGAATGAGGAGATACTGAAAAGCGACCATGTGGAATCCATGGAGAACCAGAAACACGGCATGGCGCTGAAAAATGTGAATCAGAGGATTCATCTGTATTTTGGAAAAGAATACGGAATTTCCATATACAGCAAAGAAAAAGTTGGGACAGAAGTGTCCATTTCTCTGCCGATTGTGAACGAAATGGACCAGTACACCATCCGCGGCGTTTAGCAGCTATGAAAATTGGTGTGCTGGCCGGCAGGACAGGGGATAGAGTTATGATAGATGAGATACTGAATATCCGGCATATCCAAAAAAGTTTTCCCTATGGGATTGTCCTTGATGACATCAGTTTGAATGTGATAAAAGGCGAGTGTATGGGTATTATCGGAGAAAATGGCTCTGGAAAAAGTGTCTTGATTCAGATTCTGGCCGGAGAGCTGGAAAAAGATCAGGGAGAGATTTATTTGGAAGGCCGCAGATATGAGCCTGGAGATATGAGCAGAGCGCAGGAACAGGGGGTATACCGGATATTCCAGAAGAGTATGCTGCTGGGGGATATGACGGCGGCTGAAAATCTAATCTGCGTGCATCCCTTTTCAGGCAGGAGGCTGAAAGATGCGTTTTGTCAGACACCTGTCAGGTTTCCTCTTATGACCGGCAGGAAAATAAATGCCCTTGCAAAAGGTTACCTGGATGAATTTGGTATAGATATCGCCCCGGATACAATGGTAAAAGACCTTTCCCCGGTTGAGAAAAAACAGGTGGAATTTCTGAAAGTCATCTTGAAAAATCCCAAGGTGCTGATTTTAGACGATATTTTTTCCTCGCTGGACATGGACCGCCAGCCATGGTTTGCCCGGCAGATTGCCATGGCCAAAGAGCGGGGCACTGCGGTTGTCGTGGTGTCCCAGAATCTGAACTTGGTGACAGAGCTCTGTGACCGGATTGCCATTATGCAGGATTCCCAGATTGTGCAGGTGGTGGATGGCGATGATATTTACCTCAGCTCTCTTCTGTCTGTGCTGAGAAGGGGAGACACGGCAATACAGCGGGCGAGAACATGTAAGTCTGTAAAAAAGGCGCTGGAAGTGAGGCAGGTCCGTACCGGAAAGGATATAGAAGCGTCTTTTTCCCTGTATGAAGGTGAAGTGCTGGGAATCTATATCAGCGATACTTTGGCGGCAGACAGCCTGGTCAGAGTTTTGAGCGGCCAGGAACAGCTGGTATCCGGTGAAATCACCGTGTGTGGAAAAAAGCTGGAGACAATATCACTGGAACAGCTGGCAGACAATAAAATCTGTGTAATCTCGGGGGAAGACTTGAATCAGATGCTGCTGTACGAGGACACGGTTCTGGACAATATTGGATTCTTCGCCATGAAAAGGGCAGTACATTACGGCATCCGAAATCTCAAAATGGAACGTCTGGCGGCATCAGAGCTGGCGGCAGAATGCGGACTATCTCCCAATGAGCTTCGCCTGGAAGCATCTTTCTTAAGCGCCGGGGCGAGACAGAAACTGGCCTTTGCCAACAGCATTGCCCTGGGCACCCGCATCTATATATTGAATCACATTATGTCCCATGTAGATTACCAGTCTCAGAAGAGTTTGTATGAAAAGATGGGGGAATTGAAAAAGGACGGGGCATCCTTTTTGTTTATCGGGAAAGAGTTTGAGGAGCTGAGAACAATCAGCGACAGGATGATCTATGTGGTGGGCGCTCAGATATCGGACCGGTGGTTTTATTGATTCCGCTAAAAAATCCTGCTGCAAAAGAAGAAAATGGCAAAGAAATGTCAGTGCACACTGTTATTAAACATGCCCGTGTGCGGATGTGTGAATAAACTGCCTTGTCAAACTCCCGAAAATCTTCTATACTATATACATGGAAAATATAATCAATCAATGGGAAATGTTAAAAGAGAAACTCATTTATCTAGGCTACTGGGATAAGATTCAGAACCATCTGTCCACAATCCTCATGATCATTCTGCTGGGAGTTCTGTTCTTTGCCCTGATGAACTGCTTTCTGGGCCACCAGCTCATGCGTCTTTGGATGACTGTGATCGGACTTGCCATCGGCGGAGCTTTCGGCGGGTACATGGGCCTGCGGCATTTTTATGACAAAAACGCCATCTTTTTGTCCGCCACAGTATGCGCCTTCGCCGTGGCCATGGCGGCAGCGCTGGTATACCGGGTGGGGCTGGTGGTATTGTGCGGAGGAGTGGTTTTCGCCACGATGGAGCTGCTGTTCCCTGTGGCTTCCATGAGTGTACATATGGGATTTGTGGCCCTGGGAATTGTGGTGGGAATCGCGTCCTTTGAGCATGAGACCATAGTAGTCACTTGGGTTACCGCTATCTGCGGAGGGCTGGCTGCCGCCAAAGCAGGGCTTTTGCTGGTAAAATTCCAGTCCACCATTGCGGCTGTTATCATAGGCGCGCTGTTTGCGGCTTTAGGGGTTAAGTATCAGTATTCCCAGATACGCAAACACCCTCCAGGGTCACGAAAGAGGGGCAGAAAGAAGGTAGAGGTGAGGCATGGGCGTGATTCAAAATGACAGAGAATTGGAATTTGCCATTTTCTGTATAGAAAATATAGCAATCCGGCTGGGCATATCCGGCGATAAAGTTTATGACGCACTGACCATACAGAGCGATGTACTGAATGAATATATTGTGCCCTGTTATGACATCCTTCACACCCAGGATAAAAATTATATCGTGAACGATATCATGGAAGTGATGCGTGGAAAGGGTGTGGTTCTATGATGGTTTATCATGGGTCTTATAAAGAGATTCCATGTCCGGATATTGTGCATTCCCGGGTGAACGTAGACTTCGGGCGCGGTTTTTATACGACACTGTTTCTGGAACAGGCACAGACGTGGTGCGGAAAATTTAAAAAGGAAAGAAAAGCGGCATTGCTAATGACAGGGTGTTTAATACGGTTGAACTTTTCATGAACGGATTGATTGATAAAAAAGAAGCGCTCAAAAGACTGCGTTACGAAAAGCCTAATTATCAGATTGCTTTCCGGTCACAAAGCATCATCAACCGCTGTCTGCGATTCGAAAGGAGTGAACCAGTGTGAACGCCAACCCAATATTACTGCAGATGAAATACGCCCGTGTAGTCAATCTTTTTGCAAAGAAATCGGGAATGTCACTGGACGAGGCCCTTGCCTTTTTCTATCATTCTAATCTATATCAGCTTGTGAGAGAAGGCATATCCGATATGCACTGTATGAGTGACCTGTATTTGGTGGAAGATCTGCAGGAAGAGTATAAGAGATCAAAATGAAAAGTAAAATGTAGTAAGGAAACAAGAAGTTATGGGAGTTACCATCCGGCAAATTGCACAGGAGGCGGGGGTGTCCCGGGGCACGGTGGACCGTGTGCTGAACAACCGTGGGAGAGTCCGCCCGGAAGTAGATAAAAAAGTGAGAGAGATTGCCAGGGAGCTGGGCTATCGACCCAATCTGCTGGGCCGCGCCCTGGGAATGAGTAGAAATGACATTAAAATCGGTGTGATCATTCAGGCGTCAGAGACTTCATTTATTAAGGCGGTACTGACTGGGATTCAGACAGCGGCATCGGAAGTGGAAAATTCCGGTGGGACCGTATTGGTGGAGAAGATCCCGGGAATCGACGCGGATAAGGTGCTGGGCGCAATGGAGCATATGCGGGAACAGGGAATCCATGCCATTGCGCTGATGCCTGTGGAGGATCAGAGAATCCGTGAGAAAGTCAATCAATTTGTGGAAGAATACCAGATCCCAATTGTGACTTTTAACGGGGACCTTGAGGCGGCAAAGCGGCTGTGCTTCGTGGGCGAGAACGCGTATTTAAGCGGGAAAACGGCGGCGGGGCTGATGGGAGAATTTTTCCGGGAAAACGGCAGCACCATTGCCATGATCTCCGGCTTTGCCTCCAACAGTTCCCTGAGCCGGAGAATCAGCGGGTTCCGGGAAGTGATAGAACAGCAGTATCCGAAGATTCATCTACTGGACACCGTATACTGTCAGGAAGACGAAGAACAGGCAGAGCGTCTGACAGAGCAGATTTTAAAGGAGCATCCGGAAGCAGGCGGAATCTATATGACGTGCTTTGGAGAAAACGGCGTGTGCAGGGCTTTAAAGAAGCAGGGGAGAGAACAGGAGATCGTTCTGGTGGCCAGCGACCTCACAGGTAATAATTATGAACTGTTAGAGGAGGGGCTCATCAATCTGATTGTGGGGCAGGAGGATGTGGTCCAGGGGTATGAACCGGTGATGATTTTGTACCGTCTGTTATTCAACGGCGAAAAGCCCAAAGAGGAATACCAATATACGGATATTGTGATCAAGACCAAGTACAATGTATAAGATGCGGATAAATGCACAAAAAATTTCCATGATTTTTGTTGCTTATTGCTATTGTGTGCCCGGGCACATTCTAGTATAATAAAGACACTTACATAATGGAAAGAATAATTTGGGAAAAACAAAATAATTAAAAAAGAAAGGAACTGGAAAAAATGAAAATCGGATTTAATGAGGCAACAGCTTTAAGATGTGAAGGACAGTCACTGATGGCAGACCTGGAAATGTGTGAAAAATACGGATTTGACTATTTTGAAATCCGTTACGACTGCATCGCAAAATACATTCAGGAAGGCCACACCCTGGAAGAACTGGGCGAATGGTTCAAGAACCACAACATCAAACCATGGGCTTACAACACTCTTGAATTCTTCAATCAGCTGGATCCCTTCCAGACACTGGCTATGGACTGGCATCTGGACTGGATCAAGAAAGTCTGCGAAGCAATCGGCATGAAAATGCTCATCGCAGTGCCTTCCTTCAATGTAGGACTGGACAAGAGCGTGGAAGAAATCAAGAAAGAAGCAGCAGAAAGACTGCGCTATATCGCTGAGAAAATGGGTCCGGATATCCGTGTATCTCTGGAATTCTGCGGTGTGCCCACCTGCTCCATCAACCAGTTCCAGACTGCATACGATGTAGTACAGGAAGTAGACCTGCCCAACGTAGGTGTGACACTGGATACTTTCCATTTCCATGAAATGGGCTCCAGCCTGCACGCACTGCAGAAAGCAGATCCGAAGAAAATCTTCGTATATCACTTAAATGACTGCGAAGACCTGCCCATCGGTTCCTGCGGCGATGACAAACGTCTGTGGCCGGAAGAAGGTGTGGTAAATCATGCCGGAATCGCAGCAGCACTGAACAAGATCGGCTTCGACGGTGTATGCACCATCGAAGAATTCCGTCCGGAATACTACGCAATGAACCACGAAGAAAACATTAAGAAAGCAGCAGAAGTGACAAAAGCTTTTGTTGCAAAGTATTTTAATAAATAGGCTGCAGAACGCAGACAGCCGGTGCCATGAGAGGACTACTCTGGTACCGGCTGTTTTTTGCTGTCCTATAAACGCTAAACACCTCTTGCCGCCGGCAGCGGGGTATGCTATTATAGTTTAACAACAGCACCATAGATAAGGCGGCTGAATAAAGGATTTGTACAATCTTCTATATCTATAGCAGCCAGGGGACATTGACCATGACTGCAATCTGTGTTAGTATATCTATAACAGCTATGGAGCATGTCTTACAATTCATTTATGGTTTTCATTACAAAAGAAGAATATGTTCCCGGCGGGTTCCAGGGGTATTTTTATGAGGGCTTTTTGAGAACATTTCGTGGATCAGGGGATATGGCAGTATGGTAATAGAGATTGATTTTAACAGTGACGAAGCGATTTATATGCAGGTACGCAATCAGATTATAATTGGAATTGCCACATCTAGGCTTCAGGAGGGGGATGTGCTTCCCTCCGTGAGGCAGATGGCCAATCAGATCGGCATCAATATGCACACAGTGAACAAAGCCTATTCTGTATTGCGTCAGGAGGGACTGGTGACCATTGACCGGAGAAAAGGCGCTGTGGTGGCTATTGATGCAGACCGGCTCCAGACATTGGCTGAGCTGAAAGAGCAGCTGTTGATTCTGCTGGCAAAAAGCTCTTGTAAATATATAACCAGGGAGGAAATTCATCAGCTGATTGATGAAATTTATGAGGAGTATTGTCTGTGACTCTAAAAAAGTCACATTGCAATAATTTCAAATATGTTCGAGGAGGACAGTATGCAGGAAAATTATACAAGACAGGGGCAGGAAGCTATAAAGATTGCTGAGCAGACTGCCAAACGATATAAACATAACTATGTGGGAACGGAGCATCTTCTCATGGGGCTGCTGAAGCAGAAAGACGGGACAGCGGGAGCTGTGCTGGCGGAATTTCATGTGGAAGAGGAGCGGCTGGCGGGGCTGATTGATAAGTTGATTGCCCCGCCGGCAGACGTTTTGACAGAGGGTCCCCGGGGCTATACCCCCCGTGCAGAGAGGGTTCTGGAGGCGGGGATTCAGGAAGCTGCCAACCTTGGCGGCGACCAGGCGGGAACGGAGCATCTTCTCATGGCACTGCTGAAAGAGACGGATTGTGTGGGAACCAGGCTTCTGCACACCTTGGAGGTGAATATACAGAAACTATACGGGGCAGTGCTGTCGGCCATTGGAGAGTCGGGGCGTTTTACCAAAGCGGAGCTTAATATGGGACGCACCATGAGGGGCGGCAGCAATGCCAGCAGTACCCCCACCCTGGACCAGTACAGCCGGGACTTGACAGCCATGGCCGCGGAGGGAAAACTGGACCCGATTGTGGGAAGGGACGAGGAGATTGGCCGGATTGTACAGATTTTAAGCAGAAGAACCAAGAATAACCCCTGTCTGATCGGTGAGCCGGGAGTGGGAAAGACGGCTATCGCTGAAGGGCTTGCCCAGCGCATTGTGTGGGAACTGGTGCCGGATACGGTTCTGGATAAAAGAGTGGTGGTTCTGGATTTGTCCAGCATGGTGGCTGGTTCCAAGTATCGGGGAGAATTCGAGGAACGTATCAAAAATGTGGTGCGGGAAGTTTCCCAGAACAAAAATGTACTGTTGTTTATTGATGAGCTGCACACTATTATCGGGGCAGGGGGCGCGGAAGGATCTCTGGATGCGTCGAATATATTAAAACCCTCCCTGTCAAGAGGCGAAATCCAGCTTATCGGGGCAACAACCATTGAAGAATACAGAAAATATATTGAAAAAGATGCGGCGCTGGAACGCCGGTTCCAGCCGGTTATGGTGGAAGAACCAGACGAAGATGCGGCCCGGGAGATTCTGTATGGACTGCGTCCTTATTATGAAGACCACCACGGTGTAACTATTTTGGATGAAGCCATCGAGGCAGCGGTAAAAATGTCTGTGCGGTATATCAACGACCGGTTTCTGCCCGACAAAGCGCTGGATTTGATTGACGAGGCGTCATCCAAGGTACAGCTGTCCGGATTCCAGGCGCCGAAAGGGATTCTGGACACAGAAAAGCAGATCCAGCAGCTCTATATGGAAAAGGAACTGGCTGTGAAGAACGGCGATTTCAAAAAGGCAAAAGAACTGCAGAAGCAGCAGGAGGAGAAAGAAGCACAGTCGGAGAAAGAAAGGCAGAAATTCAAGAAAAAATCTAAAAACAATAATATGGTCGTGGACGAGAATGCAGTTGCGGATATTGTGTCCAAGTGGACCAAGATTCCAGTGAAACGACTGGCGGAAGGCGAATCCAAGCGTCTGGCCAGATTGGAGAAGGAGCTGCATAAGCGCGTGATCGGACAGGAAGAAGCTGTCCGCGCCGCAGCCCAGGCGGTAAAGAGAGGGCGGGTTGGATTAAAAGACCCAGGCCGTCCCATCGGTTCTTTTTTGTTTCTCGGCCCCACAGGTGTGGGAAAAACAGAACTGTCCAAAGCTCTGGCGGAAGCCGTATTCGGCTCGGAGCAGGCAATGATTCGTGTGGATATGTCCGAATATATGGAAAAGCACAGTGTGTCAAAGATGATCGGCTCCCCTCCAGGGTATGTGGGATACGATGAGGGAGGACAGTTGAGTGAAAAAGTGCGCAGGAATCCTTACAGTGTGCTTTTATTTGACGAGATTGAGAAAGCCCATCCCGACGTGTTTAATATTTTGCTGCAGGTACTGGATGACGGGCATATTACAGATGCCCAGGGCAGGAAAGTGGACTTTAAAGAGACGATTATCATCATGACCTCCAATGCGGGGGCCCAGTCCATTGTAGAACCGAAAAAACTGGGATTTTTCACCGAAGAATCCCAGGAACAGGATTACGAGCGGATGAAGTCCGGGGTTATGGATGAGGTAAAACGGATATTCAAACCGGAGTTCATCAACAGAATTGATGAGATCATTGTCTTCCATGCCCTGAACAAAGAGCATATCAGAAAGATTGTGAACCTGCTGTTGAAGAATCTGGTCAGAAGATGCCAAGAGCAGATGTCCATCCAACTGAAAGTTTCCGCTGCGGTAAAGGACTACATCGCCCAGGAAGGGTATGACAGCAAGTACGGAGCACGGCCTCTGCGGCGTGCCATTCAGACGAAGATTGAGGATGCCCTGGCAAATGAAGTTCTGGAGAAGCGGATCAGCAGCGGGGATGAGGTGCAGGTAAAGCTCCATAAAAATCAGATTATTTTCCAGAACCGAAAAATAGAGTGTCCAGATTAAGGACATACCGGCAGGCCATTAAGGTCTGCCGGTTTTCTGTTTTTTCAGACTGCTGATGCGCTGGAGAATAAAGTCTTCCAATTCATCTTTTTCCATGCCCATAACCACAGAGAGTTCTCCGTAAAGCTGATTCTCTGCCAGTTTTAAGTAATGTTCATCTACAGATGTGACCTTTTTCCCCTGCGCGATGCGCTCCTTTTTGCGAAAATAAAGTGTCTTGATAATCCGTACCCATTGGCGGCAGTCACAGTCTCTCATGGCATCTTTATACTGGTCTTCCCGTAATTTGTCATTGGAGATCCATAACTGTTCCAGGTCTGGAATTTCGTCGATTAATTCATCAGCTTCTTCTCTGGTTAACGCTTTTCTTACTTTTACTTTGCCGCCGTCTACAGGTGAATATACCCTGTTTCCTCTTGTGTTCATGGGCAACAGCACGTAATACAGCCGTTCTTTGTCAGCACCATTCATATCCAGATAGGTGATATCTTCTACTTGACAAATGCCGTTTCGTCCATAAACAATATAATCGCCAATTTTGAACATCCTGCTCTACCTCCTTTTTAGAGTACTTTTTCCCAAAAAGAACCATACGCTTCACGTGTAAGAAGCGTGGATCCCTTCCCCCTCATGTGCGATTTGTGCCTTTACTATTTCATTGTAACACTTATTGGGAGAATTTGTAAGAATTTTCTATAATTTTTTAAAAAAAAATATTAGTGTATGGATATATAGAAGATAAAATGTGTTATCTTATAAATAAAATATTATATAGTATTATTGAGAAATTTTATAATTATAAAATATTCCCCCAGAATTTGACAGGCGTGTTCATTTGATTTATGATAATTTAAAAGGGCTTTCTAATTCAACCAAGGGAGGGAGAGATATGGATAGAGCAGAGCGTTCTGTGATTGCAGTGGATCTGGGGGCTTCCAGCGGAAGAGTCATTCAGATTACCTTAAAAGAGGGCAGGATTTTTCTGAGGGAGAGGCACCGTTTTGCCAACAGTAAAATATCTGCCATGGGGCGGCAGTATACAGATATTCTTTATATTTACAGCGAGATCGTCAAAGGGCTGCAGAATGTGTTTCGCGGCGGAGGGGAAATAGATTCTGTTGGCATTGACGCGTGGGGGGGTGGATTTTGTCTTTCTGGACAGTGAGGGGGAGCTGGTGGGGAATGCCTACCATTACCGGGATTCTCAGGCGGCTGGCATGATGGAGCATGCTGCCAAGGACTTCGGGAGAGGAGGGTTGTTCCAGATGACCGGTGTGCAGGATATGTGGTACAATACAGTCTTCCAGCTGATGGGGATTGCCGCGAGAAATCCCGGCCGTCTGCAGCAGGCAAAGTGTTTCCTTATGATAGCGGATATGATCAGTTATCTGCTCACCGGAGACAAGAATCTGGAGTACACAGGAGTATCCACAACACAGATGTACGATATAAGGCATAAAAGGTGGAAAGATTCCATACTGAGGCGGCTGGATGTGGAAAAGTCTCTTTTTCCGGAAGTGCTTATGACCGGGAGCATTAAGGGGTATCTCTCGCCCCAGGCGGCAAATCTAATCGGTGTGAGAACAGATGTCAGGATACCGGTGATTGCAGCGGCCCAGCACGATTCAGCCTGTGCAGCTTATGCAGTGCCGTCAGAAGATGAAAATTATATTTTTATTAATTCAGGGACATGGTCGGTGATCGGCTCTATTCTGGATGAACCCGTGATTACAGAGGAAGTTTACGAAAAGAATTTCTCCAATGAAGGCGCCGCATTTGGTAAAATAAAACTGGTAAAGTCAATTATGGGAATGTGGCTGATACAGGAACTGCGCAGAGTTTGGGAAAAGCAGGGGAAAAACTGTGAATATGATTATCTGTTGAGGGAAGCGGAACAGGCTCCGGCTTTTTCCCATATGATTGATGTGGAGGATGAGCTTTTTGTGGCTCCAGATAATATGGAAGACGCCATTCATCAATACTGTGAAAAGACAGGGCAGGGCAGGATGCATACTCAGGGGGAATTCTACAGAACAGTGGTGGAATCCCTGGCGTTTCAGTACCGCAAAGCGGTGGAGGATATAGAGGGTATCACGGGAAAGACCACAGATGTTTTGTATTTTCTGGGTGGAGCGGTGAAAGACCAGATGTTCTGCCAGTTTATCGCGGATGCTTCTGGAAAAACAGTAAGCGCAGGGCCAATAGAGGCAACGGCTGTGGGGAATGCGCTGATTCAGCTCCGTGCACTGGGAGTGGTGGAAAATGAACGGGAAAACGCGGAGATTCTCGGGAGGTCTTTTGAAATAAAGAGATACTCTCCACAGGACACAAAAGTCTGGACTCGGATGTATGAGAAATATCAGAATGTGATTATGAAATGATAAGAAAGAATCCGGCTCTGCAGGCAGGAATTTTACTATGGCATTGAAAAAAGCAAATAAAAAACACCGCCCCCAGTGCCCTTAACTCACCAAAAACAGTGCCTTTTAGTGCGCGATCAGGGGTTCGAACCCTGGACACCCTGATTAAGAGTCAGGTGCTCTGCCAGCTGAGCTAATCGCGCATATTATTTATTTTGTTTTCCCTCATGTGCAAACATTATTATAAGGGATGATTCATAAAAAAGCAAGCATTTTTTTACAAAATTTTTAGGTATTTTAGAATATTGTATAAAATGCATAAAAACATATGGAGTAATTGGGAGTATCACAAAAGAATGCACATAACTGTTCAGATATAGGCCTGTCTATTTCTCCGAGTGCACAGGTCGAAAAGCCTCGACGATGCTCGTATCGCCTGGGTTTTTTGACCTGCACACTCGAAAAAATATCCTGTGCAATCTGTATCAGTTGTTTTTCTGCATCTCCTTACACTTTTTCCGACAGCATTTTCTTAGCGCTTCATTGGCTTCTTCCATACATTTCCTCAGGTGTAACATGTATAAGTCCGTACCGCAGTGTTTGTATGACCACTGACACAAAAGAGTCTGCAGCTTCCTGCATTTTTTTCGATTTTTTTTACACATTTTTGACAGCTCCTTATATCCTGCGCAGCAGGCATCCGTTATTTTTCTACAGTTCCTAATTATACCCGCGAGCCAAATGATTTGCCAGCAAGTCTTCACTGTTTCAAGCAAAACAGCAAATCATTTGGCAAATACGTATGCTCTTGAGTATATCATATGCCTTCTGTGCCAAATGGTTTCAGCCGGGAGTCTGTGTAATCAGTTTATATATGGGGTTTCCCAGGGAGGAAAATTTTTCTTCATATTCAGTCATGATGTTTCCCTGATTCATGGTACTGTCACTGTGCAGATCATACGTGTATGCAGTGAGATTCCAGCCCGATTCCCTGATTTCCTGTAGTGAAAATTCAAATAAGTCCAGGTTATCTGTTTTAAACTCCACTGTTCCGTCTGGGGGAAGAATCTGCCGGTAACGTTCCAGAAACTGGCGTGAGGTAAGGCGCCGTTTGGCATGGCGTGCTTTGGGCCAGGGGTCTGAGAAATTTAAATATATTTTCTGGATTTCATTTTTTCCGAATAGATCGGTGAGTGTCCGCGCGTCGGTGCACAGGAAATATAGGTTTTCCAGGGGGTCGTCCATGGTCTGCCTTTTCTGGAGGGCCCGCAGCAGCACGCTGTCGTATAACTCCATGCCCAGGTAATTGGTTTCCGGGTGCCTCAGGCTCATTTCCATTAAAAAACGACCCTTTCCCATGCCAATTTCCAGGTGAATGGGGCGGGGGATTTTCCACAGGCTGTCCCACCGCCCCCGCCAGAGGCCGGGCTCCTGGATGACATAGGGGCTGTCTGATACAATGTCTTTTGCTTCTGGTATATTTCTTAAACGCATAGTTAAAAACTCCCTGTCTTTCAATTTGCATTTGATTTTTAAAACACGATTCAGTATAGCGGTAATTGGGGAAAGAATCAAGAGTCAATCAATATAGACGTGGATTTGTTGATTGAAAATGTTTGAACTGTGAGCTATAATAAAACATATGAACAGACAATAAGACAACAGCGGGAAAGAAAATATGAAAAATAATCGATTAGAACAGATTGAGCGGATACTCCGTGTACAGAAGGAAGCCAGTGTAATGGAACTGGCTTCCCGGCTGAAGGTTTCGGATATGACAATCCGAAGGGATTTGATTGAATTAGAACAAAAAGGCATTGTGGACAGATATCATGGAGGGGCTTCTATCTCTGCCGAAGAATCCAAAAGCCTGCTTCCAGCCAAAGACGAGGAAATCCGCCCGGAGGGTAAAACAGCGATAGGGCAGAGAGCCGGCCAGTACTTGAAAGAACTGCTTCTTTGCAAAGAGATAAATTCTGTCATGCTGATGTCAGGTTCCACAATATCTGAAATGGTGAGAAGTATTGATTATACGATACCCGTCACTGCAGTGACAGACAATCTGGACATTGCCTGCACGTTGGGAAAAAATGCTGACAACAGTGTGATGCTGCTGGGGGGGAAAGTGTATTCCCCTTCAATGAGCGTCAACGGTTTCCTTGCGGAGCAGATGCTGGATTATCTATCAGCTGATTGTACGTTTATGGGCACATCCGCCATAGATGAGGATGGGTGCATATACTGTTACGATGATAAATATGCGTCCCTTTTAAAAAAAATATTGACAATTTCTAACAGGATTATTGTTTTAGCGGATCATTCCAAGCTGGGTACGGCAAGTCTGGTGAAAGTCAGCCGTATGGATGAAAGTTTTTCACTGCTTACTGACGAAAAAGCATCTGAGGTCTATCTGGAGAAATATAAAGAGCTGGGGGTAAAAATAATAAAAGCATAATGCAGATGCATCAGTTATTTTCAAATACGCTCTAAGAACTGTATTTTTGATTTGTTTGTTTGAAAAAGATATTCAAACATAATCTATATTTTATATTGACAAAACTTGAAAAATATGATTTAATTCAAACATAAATACAACAATACAAACAAATTGTGTTTGAAAAGAAATTCATGTTGAGAGGATCTTAGAGGAGGGTATGTCAATATGACTTCGAGAGAAAGAGTGCAGCTTATCTTAGACCATAAGAAACCAGACCGTGTGGCAGTAGACTTAGGTTCCACCGCATCGGGCTTTACCAATCCTACCATGAAAAGAGTGAAAGAGTATTTCGGTATTAATGGCGGGGATATTGTATTTCGCCCAGACGAATCAGCGGCTGTCTATAACGACAAGGTTCTGGAAGCCATAGGGAGCGATTTCAGGCACGTATTTCTGATGCCGCCAATGAGTGCCGAAGCCGGCTTCGGAGGAAAAGATACAGCGGTGACGGAATGGGGAATCCAGAAGACGATGATAACCGGACTTTCGCAGAATTCCAGCAATCCTTTGGAGGACGCGGATTCCATCGAAGATCTGAAGGCATACCCCTGGCCGGATCCCTATGCGCCGGGACGGGACAGAGGAATCAAAGAGCGCATCGAAGATTTATATCATAACACAGACTATGCGCTGGCGGCCCGGGCAGTCTCCCACGGCTTTTTTGAGCTGGCATGGGAACTGAGAGGCATGGAGAATTTCCTGGTAGATATGATGACGGAAAAGGAGTTTGCCGGTTATCTGCTGGACCAGATTCTGGATATCCAGATGGCTATGTATGATGTCCTGTTGAAAGATGCGGGGAAATATGTGCAGATGGTGGAGACCGCAGACGATTACGGAACGCAGAAAGGTCCTATGATGTCGCCAGAGCTTTTTCGGGAGATGATTCTGCCAAGGCGCAGGAAGCTCAACGATTTTATCCGTTCAAAGGCCCCCAATGCGAAAATCTTCCACCACACCTGCGGTTCTGTGTACAAACTGATTCCGGATCTGATTGAAGCGGGAATTGATGTGCTCAATCCAATCCAGCATTCTGCAGCAGAGATGGATACATATCGTCTCCAGGAAGAGTTTGGGGACAGGTTGATCTTCCATGGGGCCATTGACGAACAGACTGCTCTGATCTATGGCCAGGATGTGTTGAGACGGGAAATGGAGGAGCGGATATGTTCCCTGGGAAAAGATGGCGGTTATATTATGGCACCTACCAGTAATTTCCAGGATGATATGCCCCTTGAGAATATTGTAAACTTTGCCTCTATGGCGAAGGAGATTGGGACTTACAGCAGATAGGGCCTCTGTAGAAAAGTAACTGATATAGAATGCGCAGGATATCTCCTCGAGTGTCCAGGTCAAAAAGCGCAGGCGACGGGCATCGCCGAGGCTTTTTGACCTGTGAAATCGGAGAGCCAGACAATATTTTTTTACAGATTCTTACTTCAAGGATATAATTTTTTCCCTGCATCCATGAATTTCGCAAGGAAGTTCTTCAGAATCCGGTCCAAAGTACGCTCCCAGGCCTTGGGTGTCAATCCCTGTGATTGTTCCGTCTGCGGATTGATACTCTAAAGATACATGGCCGCTGGAAAAAAACACAGTCCGCACTCCTTCACCCAAAGCGGTTATGTCTGTATTGTCGTCAGGGAGAGATGGCAGACCCAAATCCTCTGTGGCTGCAGTGTACAAGGTTCCCGCTGCCGTACAGGTGGCGAGTCCTCCCTGGAAGACCATAATTTCGTTTAAAACAAGATCATGGCTCATATCCAAAAACAAAACCTTATCCTCCACAGACCAGTTCTTCCAAAATGTTGGGTTGTACTCTTTTCTTGTTACCTTTTCCCCCGTATAATGAGTGGTTTCGCTGATATACCTGCCCAATGCCTGCAGTTTTTCCAGGTTGGACATGTCATCGGTCCAAAGCTGATCTTCCACTTTCCTTCGAACCTGTTTGTACAATTCCAAATCGTATGAGGAATCATTGTTTTCTGCATCCTTTCCGTCAGAGGAAAGATAGATATAATCTAAGACTTTACCGTCCCTTTTGGCAGTCAGTTTTACAACCCTTACGCCTGCGCCTGCCTTTACGGTCAGGTATTTACCGCTGACAGCCTCTTTCGACTCAATGTCCCCTCTGTATTCAGAGCAAGGTGGCTGCACATATAATGGATGGCCCATCCCTTTCATGTTTCTGATATATTCGGCTGCCGATTCTGCGGTCACGGTGGGCGCTTCATAGGCAATGTCCATATCGTTGAACATATTTGCATAGGCAGCTGGTGTCACATCTTCTGCCTCAAAGGAAACATTCCCGTCCAGCCAGTTTTCATCTGAATCACATATAAAATATGTCTGGTATACATTGGCACCGTCGTTTTTTCTGCTGTTGATACATTCATACTTATATCCATCGTACACTTCGGTCTCATCGAAGCCATAAGAGGATGCATCTTCATTTATTACATTTACCAAACCAATAGGATAGCGGTCATATGGCTGATGATTCTCGTCGCCTTCTGCTGTCAGGTAAATATAGGTTTGGCCCACACCTGCCCCGGTGATTGTGCCGTCACTTCCAATCTGGACAACCCCATCCTTTTGTGTCTGAAATTCCAGAGTGCCATATGCTCCAAATACATTGATTTTTTTTGTTTTTCCTACATATATTGTGTCGCCGCTCAACCAATCTGTTTTAATATCCTGTCCTGCTTTTTCAATTTCAAATTCTTTTATAAGTTTCCCTTTGTATTTTCCTATTCCGGAAATCGTAAGGTGTGCTTTCCCCACATTCACATTATTAGTATAATTTACGATATAATCGACGTCTTTCTTCAGGGCGCTAAACGTATTATCAATAATCGTTACATCAGGTTCGATTGCTTCCCCAGTGTAGACGTAATGATAATTAGACAGTCTGACCAGCAGGGGAATGTCTGAAAAGTCTTTTTGCAGGCCTGTGGGGGGTTCCGGTTCTGCGGGTTTTTCCGGGACATTAGGTTTTTCTGGAGCTTTAGGTTTTTTGACTGTAATGGTGCATTTGTATACATTCTTGTTAGAAGCCTTTACGGAGATAACAGTTCTTCCGGCTTTCTTGGCAGTGATCTTGCCCTTGCCTGTTACGGAGGCAATTGTCTTGTCACTGGATGTACAGCTTTTCATCTTCGCGCCAGTAAGCTTTAACTGAAATGTCTTGTTCAATTCCAATGTCCTGCTCTTGGCGTTCAGAAAGGGATTTTTTACAAAGACTGTGCATTTCAAAGACTTTTTTTTGACTTTAGCGGCAATAATCGTCTTGCCGGGTTTTTTGCCCGTGACTTTTCCAGAGCTGCTGACTGCTGCGGTTTTCCTGTCCTTTGTATTCCATCTAACTTTGCCGGATGCATTCTTCACTTTAAGGGTCACGCTTCCACCAACATAGACAGTGGCTTTCGTTTTATTGAGCTTGGGCTGAGCTGCCGCCTGCACGCTGGCTGGGAGCAGCATGGCAGCAGATAGAAATACAAGCATGAACGGCAGGAAGATTGGTTTTGGAAAAATACGTTTCATTAAATACATCTCCTTTACAGTTAAGAAAACATCATATTTTTAAGACATTTTTTTATAAACAACTCCCGCGCCAGCGCCTTTCTTTTTCAAAATATTTTTATATGCGCTGAATTTTCTTTTGGGAACCCTCATTACTGCTTTTTTATGGATGCCCTTGAATGCGTTTGCGCCAACTTTTGAGACAGTGAGCTTTGTGGTTTTTATGGTTACTTTTTTTAAATTCCTGCAGCCGTAGAATGTTTTTTTGCCAATACTTTTTATATTGGCAGGTATTGTGATGCTTTTCAGACTGATACAGTTGAAAAATGCATTGGCCCCAATGGAGGTTACATTGCTGCCAATGGTAACTTTTTTCAGCCTGGTGTTCCCTTTGAATGCGCTGGGTGCAATGTCTGTTACCTTATATGTAATATTTGTTCACTTTCCCTGCTGTTGAAATGGTAAATTGATAATAATCTGTAGTTGCATCCGCCAGTTTGTATTTCTCGCTCCATTCCCCATTTGTGGGCAGCGGGGCTGCAGTAGTGAAATCACCTGCATGGGCTGGAATTGGTTTTAACATAGTAAACACCGCCAGTGTCATTACCATGAATATGACAAGCCTTTTCCAGAACCTCTGAAATCTAGTTGGATTCATAGACTCTTTTTCCTTTTCATTATTTTATGTTAAGCGCCTGCTTTTTGAAACACTCTGCAAGCCATAGAAGACAACGCAGGATATGTATTCATTTTGCGTAACAGAGTTTTCATAAATTATTATATCAAACAGGAGGGTGATATTCAATCATATATTCGTGTGCAAAAAAGACGGCAAAGCTGGTGGATGCGTCTTTTAGACTGACTTCAATTTCCAATGGAAGGCACTACCCCATTTTGCGTGGATGTGTTTGGCCCACGGCTCTCAGAAGATGCAGATACCACTGACTTTGTCTATAGAGGTGAAACGGCTGTCATACCGTTGAAGGGCAATGAGACTGGAGCGCAACTCTAAGAACTGTATCTTCTGCAATTTCCTCAACTGCCTGTTTTCCACTTTTCAACAGCCTGATGGCTGTTTCGCTCTGACGAAGGAAAAGTATCTTTAGAACATACAGCGGTTTTTCACAAATACGGGACACAAAGCCGGCAAAAAATTGTGAGATGGAACATTGCAGCCATGTTATCATGAGAGTATAATAAAAATGTAACTAATTTGCAAGACAAAAATACGGAGGACATGAACATGGAAGCACAAAGATACGAACTGAACAAACAGCTGGCACAGATGTTGAAGGGTGGTGTCATTATGGATGTGACAACACCGGAGCAGGCAAAAATTGCAGAGAAAGCGGGAGCATGTGCGGTTATGGCACTGGAGCGTATCCCGGCGGATATCCGTGCTGCCGGCGGAGTCTCCAGAATGAGCGATCCCAGGATGATCAAAGGGATTCAGGAGGCCGTGTCCATTCCGGTTATGGCAAAGTGCAGAATCGGCCATTTTGTAGAGGCACAGATTCTGGAGGCCATTGAGATTGATTACATTGATGAGAGCGAAGTGTTGTCTCCCGCGGACGATGTGTATCATATTGATAAGAGAAAGTTCAAGGTGCCCTTTGTATGCGGCGCGAAAGATCTGGGGGAGGCCCTGAGAAGAATTCATGAGGGCGCTTCTATGATCCGGACCAAGGGTGAGCCGGGAACCGGGGATGTGATACAGGCTGTGAGACACATGAGGAAGATAAACAGCCAGATTGCCAGGGTGGTATCCATGAGGGAGGACGAGCTTTTCGAGGAGGCGAAAAATCTTCAGGTGCCCTATGAGCTGCTGGAATATGTACATAAGAACAGCCGTCTTCCGGTGGTGAATTTCGCGGCAGGAGGCGTGGCCACACCGGCGGATGCGGCTTTGATGATGCAGCTGGGGGCAGAAGGGGTATTCGTGGGTTCCGGTATTTTCAAATCCGGCGTCCCGGAGAAACGTGCTGCGGCAATCGTGAAGGCTGTGACAAATTATCAGGACCATAAGCTGCTGGCAGAGTTGTCCGAAGATCTGGGCGAAGCCATGGTGGGTATTAACGAGCAGGAAATACAGCTTCTGATGGCAGAGAGGGGCAGATAGATGAGAATCGCAGTACTTGCTGTGCAGGGCTCCTTTCTGGAGCACAGGCAGAAGATAGAATCCCTTGGTGTACCATGTCTGGAGCTGCGAAAAAAAGGCGATTTAGATACGCCCTTTGACGGGCTGATTCTGCCGGGCGGGGAGAGTACCGTACAGGGAAAGCTTCTCAGAGAGCTGGGTATGTTTGAGAGGCTGCGGGACAGGATTTTGCAGGGAATGCCTGTCCTTGCCACCTGTGCCGGACTGATTCTGCTGGCCGGGAGGCTGTCAAACGACGGCAATGTTTATTTTGGAACGCTGCCGGTGACGGTGAGAAGAAACGCCTATGGCCGGCAGCTGGGAAGTTTCCACGTGGTGGGAGAGATGAAAGGGGTGGGACAGGTTCCCATGACCTTCATCCGGGCGCCTTATATTGAAGATGCCGGGGAAGGCGTGGAAATTCTAGCCCAGACAGAAGGAAAGATCACGGCTGTGAGATATGGCAGGCAGTACGGAATGTCCTTTCATCCGGAGCTGGATGAGGATTTGAGGATTCATCAGCTGTTTCTTCAGGAGTGTTCAAACACGCTCTAGGCGGCTTTGATTTTCTCAGCCAATTCCTGCAGTTTCTGTGCCTGTGTTCCCAGGATTCTCACGGCCAGATCCCCGTGGCACAGACGGGTCACACCGCCTTCACATTCTGGCTGGGACTCCAGTATCTGCCAGATGTTTTCGATACGCCTGGCGTCGGTTTCAGGGTCTGTGCCTGACAGGAACAGATTGGCCCCGTGGGTGTACCCTTCGTAAAATCCCATGGAGGACAGGTCCATCCGTGCAGGTTCATATCTGGTATTGTCCCGGTAAATCAGCAGGCCCTCTCGATAGATGGTTACCAGGGAGGAAAATCTCCGGTACGCGAAGCACTCATGATAGGCACTTCGGCCGCTGGTGATGATCTCCAGGAGGAACAGCCGGGAGGTGTCATCTGCCAGGTGGATCTCCAGGCGGCTGTCAAAGGCCGATCCGGCGAAGGGAATTACCGGCTGGGGGAAATAGCAGAAGGCTGCGTTTTTGGCCACCTGGCAGGTGATGGTTCTTTTGGCGGAGCCTCCGTTCATTTTGTGAATTTTGTCAAAGGATTGGGAGAGGACTTCCAGACTGGCCCCTTCTTCTACTTCAAAGGAGAATTCCTGGCAGTCTCCGCTCATGATTCCGGCGGAGGCGCACAGGGGCATGACCTGCATACTCCCGTCCGGTTTTGAGAAGGGAGTCATGACTTTATAGGGAGCTGTGAAGGCTGCATCTTTTAAAAAGGTGCGGCCTTCTTTTACTCCCGCTGTTAAGGACAGGCGGGAGATTTTTCCAAATGAATTTTCCATCATGCTATAGGTCCTCCAGGAGCACATGCTTCCGAATCCAGCCAGCTGCTTCGTCTACGTGGATGTCACCGCGGATGTTGGTGAAGAGATAGGGGCGGCTGCCCCGCATTTTCTTGGAATCCCGGTCCATGACTTCCAGACTGGCGCCCACATAAGGGGCCAGGTCAATTTTGTTGATTACCAGCAGGTCGGAACGGGTGATGCCAGGGCCGCCTTTTCTGGGAATCTTATCGCCTTCTGCCACGTCGATGACGAAGATGGACGCGTCTGCCAGCTCCGGGCTGAAGGTGGCGGACAGGTTGTCTCCGCCGCTTTCGATGAACAGAAGTTCCAAGTCAGGAAAGCGTTCCATCATCTCGTCTGCAGCCTCCAGATTCATGGAAGCATCTTCCCGGATGGCGGTGTGGGGACATCCGCCAGTCTCCACACCGATAATGCGTTCCTTTGGAAGGACGCTGTTTTTTGCCAGGAATTCGGCGTCCTCTTTCGTATAAATATCGTTGGTGATCACCCCAATGCTGTAATGGGGTGACAGTTTCCGGCACAGTGCGGCGATGAGCGCTGTCTTTCCGGAGCCTACAGGTCCGGCTACGCCTACTTTTACACAGGTCATGGGTACTACCTCCTTATTTTACTGAAAACCATATGCTTGTCTTTTTCTCCGCCAGCGCCTGATTTTGGGCAGACGCACGCGAAGAGATTCCGGCTCAGCTGTCACCGGTTATTTCCATAAAGTTTCTTACGACATATAGATTCGGGAATACAGCCGTTCATGCTGGATTCCCCGGATGTCGAAGCCGGGGGCGGACAGACACAGGTCGTCCTCTGTCTGCCCTTTGGCCTGCTGTATGAGTTCCTGCATACATGGATAACAGGCGCTTAACAGTTTCTGCCCGGTGCTCTGGCTTAAGGGAACTGTCTTAACACAGTTAGTGGCCATAGCGGATGTCTGGGCATAGAGATAATGGGTCAGTGTTTCTTCTAAGCCTATTTCCATGGCTGCGCAGAACACGCCGTAGATGCAGCAGTGGTTCATGGATGTCCCTTCTCGTGTCTGCAGGTACTGGTGGAAAATGCTTTTTGGGGGTATGGGAAGCTCTAACTTTCCCATGGTTTTGGCAAAGCGCGCTCCCATTTTCCGGGAGGCGTCTCTTTGTTCCGCGGGTATACGGGAGGCGTCCAGGAGCGTTTCGATTCGAAGGATTCCGCAAAGATCTGAGGTGGCGGCGTATTCATGAACCAGACGTACAGCCAGCAGTTCTGCGGGGGCGGTGCTCCAGCAAAGTTTTTGCTGCAGATACCTGGCGGCGCTTGCCTGGTCGTGAACAATCCCCTTTTGTATGTAAGTCTCCAGTCCCTGAGAGTGGGAGTACCCGCCGATGGGAAACAGGGCGTCATTAATCTGCAGAAGGTAAAAGAGTTTATCTGACATATTTTCTGCCTCAATGGTGATGATTGTGGACGGAGGCGGAAATCCGCCTGTCGAAATCCAGCTGTCCCATGGTACGATGGGGGATGACCCCATGGATTTTCTTCAGCATCTGATACATGGGCTCGTTGTAAATGGTTACGAAAGAATGATTGGGGCCCCAGAACAGCGGTGCATGGCGGTTGCCGATTTCATAGCAGACTTTGGCCCCCATGTGTTCCCGTCCCTTTTCAAAGGTGATTTGGATGATTTCACAGGGCGGTGTACGCACGGCGATCATTCGTGTCTCATCCTGATAGATAACATCATCCTGCACCAGTCCCCGGGTCAGCACGGTGTCGTCTAGGCGGATGCCCACTTCTGTCTGGCAGTCGGTGGTTTTCCGGTGGATTCGACTGAAAGCCTCGTGCCATTCGATATCTACATATTCCACCATTTTTCCGGAACAGTCCATCTGGTTAAGCTTTCCAAGAATTTTTTCACATATCATGTCCACAGCCCTCTACCATATCTGAAGGAGCATCATCATACCTGGAATCCAGGCGGTTACAATGCCCTCGAATACCTGTAATACAGGGACGAACCTGCCCAGCTTTTTCCCCATAATGTCTTCCACAAAAGCTGTTCCCCACAGGATGGCCCATAGATACCAGATGGCTGCCCACCGGATATCCGGCTGGATGTTCAGGGCCGCGCTTCCGGTGACGCCTTCTATGGTGCCGCACAGGACAGCATTGACAGCCACGAATGTGGAAAACCAGGCAAAGGGAACGGGACTCAGGTTTAAAATTTTGCTGAAAGCCACAAAAAGGTAGGTGAAGCAGAACAAAAGTCCGGTTCCCGCGGCGTAATAATTTCCCTGTGCCAGATTGACGAAATTGATAAAAAGGGACAGGCCTCCTGTGAGAATATTCATCACAGCAGCGGATTTCCCGTCTACATGGTACAGGGTACACATTCCGTTGTTGATCAGCACAATGCCCACAAATAACAGACATACTCCTAACATTTTTTCATCTCCTCGTGATTGTTAAAACAGGTTGTACAGCTGTGTCAGCGGCAGTTTTTCGGCGGGTTTTGAAGTGACGGGCTTTCCGTCCACAGTGACTTCATAAGTCTCCGGGTCTACCGTGATGGCAGGTGTGCTGTCGTTGTAAACCATGTCCTTTTTGCTGATATTGCGGCATCCCGATACGGGCACCACGGTTTTTTCCAGTCCGTAGGCTTCTTTCACATGGGCATCCATGGCGGCTTTGGACACAAAGGTGAGGCAGGCTTCGTATTTGGCCTTGCCATGGGCGGCGAACATGGGCTGATAGAAGACAGGCTGTGTGGTGGGGATGGATGCGTTGGCATCGCCCATTTTGGAGGCAAGAATCATGCCGCCTTTGATGATTATGTCTGGCTTAATGCCGAAGAAGGCAGGATTCCAGAGGACAAGGTCTGCGAATTTTCCGGCTTCCACAGAGCCCACATACTGGGAAATCCCGTGGGTGGCTGCCGGGTTGATGGTGTATTTGGAAATGTAGCGTTTTACCCGGTAGTTATCGTTTCCGTGTCCTTCGTCTTCCGGGAGGGGGCCGCGCTCGTCCTTCATCTTGCTGGCAGTCTGCCAGGTTCTGGTGATGACTTCCCCTACCCGGCCCATGGCCTGGGAGTCAGAGCTCATCATGCTGAAAACGCCCATGTCGTGGAGCACGTCCTCGGCGGCGATGGTTTCCGGGCGGATCCGGGAATCGGCAAATGCCACGTCTTCCGGGATTCTCTTGTCAAGATGGTGGCAGACCATCAGCATGTCTAGGTGCTCATCCAGGGTGTTTACCGTGTAAGGCATAGTAGGGTTGGTGGATGAGGGGAGTACGTTGGGGGCTGCCGCCGCTTTGATAATGTCCGGGGCATGTCCGCCGCCTGCACCTTCGGTGTGGTAGGTATGGATGGTTCTGCCGCCGATGGCCGCCAGGGTATCTTCCACGCAGCCTCCTTCGTTCAAAGTATCGGTATGTATGGCCACCTGTACATCGTAGGCATCGGCTGCATTCAGGCAGTGGTTAATCACCGCCGGGGTGGCTCCCCAGTCCTCATGGATTTTCAGGCCCATGGCCCCTGCCTGAATCTGCTCCTCTAAAGGTTCCTCGGCGGAACAGTTGCCTTTTCCCAGAAATCCCAGATTTATGGGGTATTCTTCTGCGGCTTTCAGCATCATCTTCAGATTCCACGGACCAGGGGTGCAGGTGGTGGCGTTGGTTCCGTCTGCAGGGCCGGTGCCCCCTCCAATCATGGTGGTTACTCCGCTGTACAGGGCGCAGTCAATCTGCTGGGGGCTGATGAAATGGATGTGGGTGTCCACCCCTCCGGCGGTGACAATCATGCCCTCTCCTGCCAGGGCTTCTGTGGAGGCGCCCACGGTCATGCCAGGGGTTACCCCGTCCATAATGTCCGGGTTTCCCGCCTTTCCAATGCCCTGAATCTTTCCGTCCTTGATTCCGATATCCGCTTTGATGATTCCGGTGTAGTCTACAATCAGCGCATTGGTGATCACCAGGTCCAGGTCACCGTCCCTGCTGCAGGTTTTCACAGACTGGCCCATGCCGTCCCGTAGGGTTTTCCCGCCGCCGAACTTTGCCTCGTCCCCGTAATGGGTGTAGTCTTTCTCCACCTGGATGACAAGGCTGGTGTCTGCCAGGCGTACTTTGTCCCCTGCTGTTGGGCCGTACATGGCCGCGTATTTACTTCCGGATATTTTGATACTCATAATTTTCTCCTCTTAAAAAAACATATTTGAAAATTTAATAAATGTGGTGGAACTGTTATAAACTGTCAGTTGTTTCCGTACAGCTCCTTAATCCAGGAACCCTTTTAATTCAGCCCGCTTTACAGATGCCGCCCGGGTATCACCGGATGCGGCGGCACAGGTCAAATCGTTAAGTCCGAATACCCGTTTTCTGCCGCCGATTTGGGTGAGCTGAATCTCTTTTTCCTCGCCGGGTTCGAAGCGGACACAAGTTCCGGAAGGGATATCCAGACGGTAGCCGTATGCCTGTTCCCGGTCAAAAGACAGACATTTGTTTGTCTCGAAAAAGTGATAGTGTGAGCCCACCTGAACGGGGCGGTCCCCTTTATTTGCCACCAGAAGCGTTATGGTTTCTCTGCCCTCGTTCAGAACAATGTCCCGGTCCGCAGGGATGATTTCGCCGATTTTCATATGAATTCCTCCTTGTTTCGCTTACAGATGCTTTTAGTGAATGGGATTATGTACAGTTACCAGCTTGGTTCCGTCGGGGAAGGTTGCTTCCACCTGTACTTCTTCAATCATGTCCCCAACGCCGTCCATTACATCTTCGCCGGTGAGGATTTTCGTTCCCAGCTGCATCAGTTCCACGACGGTTTTTCCGTCCCTGGCCAGTTCCAACAGCTCTGAACTGATGTAGGCAAGGGCTTCTGTATAATTCAGCTTCAGGCCCCGCCCTTTCCGCTCCTTTGCCAGGTTTCCGGCCATGTGAAGCATGAGCTTTTCCTGTTCTTTTGGATTGATCCGCATGTTCTGCGCCTCCTTGTTGATTATTTTCCTACAGTTTTTTACATACAGCTTCTGTAGGATTTTTATACAGCAAAAAGGCAGACAAAGAATCTGTAGACTTCTTTGTCTGCCTGAAATCCCTGCAGGGAATTTATTTACGGTTTCACAGTATATACTTTTTTGGGGAGGCTGTCAACTGTTTATTTTTGTGTTTTTTGGATTTTAGTCAGATATTTGACTATGTGCTGCAAGATAGCTCCAAAGGATTGTTATAAAAGCATAACATTGATTGCACCGCATATTACAAAACAATGACATTTATTCTTGACATTGCATAATTTAATGATAAAATAAGATAATATACGGAAGTGGAGGGGTGCTCATGAACGCATTATTGGGAAACCGTGTGAAAGAATTAAGGAATGCTAAAAATTTTACCCAGGAACAAGTTGCCAGTCAGATTGGAATCAGCAGGCAGAAATACGCCCGTATTGAGGGCGGGGTTAATAGTATTACACTTGAAGTACTCTCCCAGATTGCAAAGATATTAGAGGTATCAGTGGGCGATATTACAAAAGTACTGGACGAGACGCCTGCTGCTGTTTACAGAGCTGGGGCCGAAAAAACATCTTCAGAGGAAATATTTGATATGTTGAATTTTTTCTATGCTAATAAAAATTTGTATACAAAGCTGCAGCGTAAAAAGGATTTTTAAAGGAGAAAGTTATGCAGAGCGGCAGAAAAAGAGAAATATGGAGTGAAGCTGAGGCTTTCCGCGAAGTATGCAGGTGCAGCAAGTACGGTATTATCGACTTATTCAAAGAGTGTGAAAGATGTGGATATAAGCTTCTGAGATACCCGCTTGGTGAGAATGGGGTTCTGGGCTTTGCAATGAAGAAAGAAAAAGATACAGTTATCTTTACGAATTCATGCAGCCGTTTATCAAGAGAAATCTTTACCCTGGCGCATGAAATCGGTCATATTATACTGCATTTTCAGGAAGCTGTTTCGTTTGTCGATGACGCGGCTACGATTGCGGAAAAAAGTACTGATGCAAAAGAGCAGGAAGCAAACTATTTTGCAGCATGTTTGTTAATGCCAGAAGATAAGGTGGGAAAGTTTCTTGATTTGGAACTGGAGGATTTAGTTCAGAACGGACTGACGGCAATGGATATTGCAAGAATTATGTCTGAGTTTCAGGTAAGTTTTGAAATGGCATTGAATAGACTGGAGAATCTTGGGAAGATTGACAGCGCGGGGAGAATAAGGATTGATAATGAACGGAATGAAACTCGTGTTGGGAATCTTCTGCGGAATGTTGGCGGTAACAGCAGGCTGAACGAAGTCACGAAGGAAATCAGTATACCTTATGAATTTCTGGAGTATGTTATATATAATTATAACCACAGAGCGATTCCATTGGAAACGCTTGAAAAGGCACTGGCATGTTATAGACTTACTGCAGAAGATGTGAGGGATAAGCTGATCAGCCACACCCGCCACACCCAGACCGAAGATGACCTTGAGGAATTGATAGGGGGGCTTGAAGATTGAGAGCCTCTTTAGATACTAACGCAGTGATACATTTTTACCGAGCCAATCTGCAGAGTATTTTGTTTGAATTTTTTGAAGATGGAGTATTTATTTATGAACAGAGTTATAGTTGATGCGTTACAGACAGCTAAAGATTTTGACTCTGTTAATGCTGTATCAGAATTAAACTGGACGTTTCGGAGCCAGGTGGCAAAATTCATTAGACGTTTTTGGAAAGATCCATATCGAGATACAGACAGGGAGTGGATGGAAAAGATTGTCTGCGATAATCACATCAGTGTTAAGAGCAAGTTTTCTGCACTGAATAAGGTTATATAGTGTTACATAAGATACCTCATTTAAGCAGGTTTGAAAATATCTGTGGGGAAAATGAAATTTTGCCGTATTCGATTATCTTTTGATAAAATAGCATTAATTGTTTCAGCATAGAAAATGAGGAGGCAGGGGCATGGCAAAGAAAGCATTACCCATCGGAGTGGACGATTTTGCCGATATGATCAATTCGGGCTATTATTATGTAGATAAGACAATGTTTATCAAAGAACTGCTGGATCTGAAAGGAAAGGTAAACTTATTCACCCGTCCCAGACGGTTTGTGAAGACATTAAACTTAAGCATGCTCCGATACTTTTTCGAAGATACGGTAAACGGGGACAATGCTGAACGCAGAAAGCTATTCCAAGGTTTGGAGATTGCGGAGGCGGGAGAGGAATATACGGGACAGATGGCCTCTTATCCAGTGATTAATCTTACTTTGAAATCATCGAAACAAGACACATTCCAGTCATCCTATTATAAGATGAGGGAAGAAATTGCGTCGGAATTTGGACGGCACAGAGAACTGTTGAAAAGTCCTCTGCTTTCTGAAAATGAGAAGAGGAAATTTCAGAAAATTACAGATGGGGAAGCGGGATGTGATGAGTATTCGGGCTCATTGAAATTCTTGAGCAGGTGCATTTATGAAGTGACTGGGAAAAAGACTGTAATGCTGATCGATGAATATGATGTTCCCCTGGAAAATGCTTATTTTGGAGGTTTTTATGAGAACACAGTGAATTTTGTCCGCTCTCTTTTTGAATCAGCACTGAAAACCAACGAGTATCTACAGTCTGCGGTAATTACCGGATGTATGAAGATATCAAAGGAAAGTATTTTCACCGGGTTAAACCATTTGAATGTGATTTCTGTGCTTGATAAAAAGTATAGTGAGTATTTTGGATTTACTGAGCGGGATGTACTGCAGATGATGAGGTATTATGGTGTGGAGAGCCGTTTTCCCACCATGAGAGAGTGGTATGACGGGTATACATTTGGCAATGTGGAGATTTATAATCCCTGGAGTGTGATAAAATTTTTGTCTGATCTGTATACAGATATTGACGCGTTTCCCCGCCCATACTGGATTCATACCAGCTCCAATGATATCATAAGAGAGATGATTGAGAGGGCGGACCGGGGGACAAAAAGCCAGATAGAGACATTGGTGAATGGCGGCACACTGGATGTCCAGGTGCATGAGGAGGTTACGTATGAAGACATACACAGCCAGGGGGAGAATCTGTGGAATTTTCTTTATTTTACCGGGTATTTGACGAAGGAGAAGGAATATTTTCAGGAAAGACATATTTTTTTGAAGGTGCGTATTCCCAATACAGAAGTGGCCACCATTTACGAAGACACCATTTTGACCTGGTTCCGCAACAGGATAGAAAAAGAGAATTTTCAGGATTTATACGGTGCAATGGAGGAAGGAAACGCAGAGAAAGTGGGGGATATCCTGAACAGACAGCTCTTTGACACCATCAGCTTTTTTGACAGTGCGGAAAATTTCTATCATGGATTCCTTGCGGGGATATTGAGCCAGAGCCAGGATTATCTGGTAAAATCCAACCGGGAATCAGGCGGCGGGCGCTCTGACATTGTGGTGAAAAGTCCTTCTCTTAGGGGGCGGGCATTTGTCTTGGAAATCAAGGTTTCGGATTCTGTTGACAGACTGGAGGCAGATGCCAGGAAGGCGCTTCGGCAGATTCATGACAGGAAATATGCCGAGGAACTGCGCGCAGAGGGGTATCAGGAAATCGGCTGTTACGGGGCAGCGTTTTACCGGAAGGACTGTGAGGTTGTTTTTGCAGAGCACAGGAGTGGGGGGAATCTTTCATGATGGAGAAAACGATCTACAAAGCGGATGTTGAGGATCTGCGGGAAATTTTGCGGCTGCAGTACCTTTCGTATCAAAGTGAGGCGGATTTGTTTGGGGATAGAAATATACCGCCATTGAGACAAACGCTGGAGGAATTGATTGATGAGCATAAAGCGGGAGTTATTCTTAAAATGCTGGATCATGATGGAAATATTATTGGTTCGGTGCGGGCAAAAGAGGATAACGGCACGGTATATATCGGAAAATTAATGGTTCATCCACAGCACCGATGCCGTGGGTATGGAACGATGCTTTTAAATGAAATGGAACGATATTTTCCCCAGAAGAGGTATGAGCTTTTTACAAGTACGAGAAGCGAAAAAAATATCAAATTTTATCAGAAAATGGGGTACAGGATATTTAAACGTAAAGAGGTTAATAATGAGCTGCAGTTTGTGTTTTTTGAAAAATATGCGGGGTGATGCTATATGCGGAAATTAAAGGTATATTTAGATACCTCGGTTGTCAGCCATTTATTACAGGAAGATGTACCGAAGAGCTGGCAAACACAATTACGCCGCATTCCCTCACCGCTGGATAAATTTTGTTCATATCATTCTGCTGGACGCATGGACACTCTCTGTTGCTGTGGCCGCCAAAACACCCTTTGCATCCGTGGATATTCATGCTGTCCAGGAAAAATTTTGCTACAGTATGACCGGAACTCTCTGTACCCTGGGTAAACGCCCTGACCAGCGCAGAAGTATTTCCTTTTTTACGTGGACTGCCATTGAGAATAACAATTTTTTTACTCATGATAATTCCCTCCTGTTTTGCGGGATTGACTTTACCCGCACTTGATAGTATCATTTTAGCAAGAATGCCTCAGTGATACAGGCTTCAGCTATACCCTGTCTTTGATAAACGGTAAATATAAGATGACCGTTCTTTATACCTTGATAGAGTTCAAAGTTGTCCGGTTCAATGAAATGAAAAGATATATTTGGGGAGATTTCTTATAAAACGCTGAGTTCCACGTTCAAAGAATTAGAAGCTGATCAACTGGTACATAGAGAGAAATACCCGCAAATCCCGTCTAAAGTTGAGTACAGTTTAACGGAGCGGGGGAAATCCCTTATTCCCCTTTTAGACCAGATGTGCGAGTGGGGAGAAAAGAACAGACTTCCAGCCGTGCAATCAGAGGCATGAACCCCGTTTTATATCCCTTGGCCTTGACTTATTAGTAACTTGTTGCTATACTTAAAAGCAACAAGTTACTAATAAGGAGCGATTCATGAATTTAGACGATTTAATTACAAGATTTTCAAATACTACGGAAAATCAATGCAAGGCTGTTTTCAGCACATTATTCATTGCCGGAAATCGGCTGCAGACAATTTTTGACAACCACATTCCAGAGGTATCGTTAAAGCAGTTTATGTTATTATCAATCGTCAGGCAGTCAAAAGACCAGTTGACATTTACCCAGCTGGGAAATCTGCTGGGGTGTTCAAGGCAGAATGTGAAAAAGATAGCTGATGTTTTAAAGAAAAAAGGATTTATTACTATTCAGCAAAGCCCGCATGATACAAGAGCCATGTGCATCTGTCCAACAGAAAAAGTAAACGGCTTTTTCCAAAATGATTTTTCAGGATATCAAAAGGAATTGAGGTATCTTTTTGAAGTTTATACGGAAGAAGAAATTGAAACGCTTTTTATCCTTTTATCAAAGTTGTATGCAGGAATAGAAAATCTGGAAAAGAGGATTGCAGATGAAAACAATAGTAATTTATAATTCGCAAACAGGATTTACAAAGCGGTATGCCAGGTGGATAGCAGAAGCAGCCGGGGCGGATTGTCTTGAATTATCAGCTGCGAAAAGAAGGAGTCTGGAATCATACGATGCGATTGTCTTTGGCGGCTGGGCGTGCGCAGGCAGCATCAAGAAGCTTGGCTGGTTTAAAGAGAATATAGAGAAATGGGCAGATAAGAAGCTGATTGCATTTTGTGTCGGCGCAAGTCCCATAGACAATCCGGAAGTGGAACAATCTCTTAAGCAGAATTTTAAGGAACCGGAATTGAAAAAAGTAAATATATTTTATTGCCCAGGGGGATTAAGAGTGAAAAATAAAGTAGATTTTGAGGCGCACTTAAATAAAGGGTCATAAAA
>CAJURF010000029.1 GCA_910588825.1 uncultured Lachnospiraceae bacterium | reverse complement strand
AGAATAAGTCTATAGCCTGTTTTGATTGGCTATACACTTATTATACGAGGAGGGATAGTATGGAGAATCAGGTTTATACTATATCCCAGGCGGCAAAAGCAGTAGGTGAAAGTACGTCGGTCCTCCGTTACTGGGAGGATGTGCTGGAAATCCGTGTGAACCGCAATCCAAAGGGATATCGATGTTACACCGGATACGATATTCAGTTGTTTCTGAATATAAAAGAGCTGAAGAAAAGAGGACTAAAATTAGATGCTATACGGGAATTGATCCCGCGTATTTATCAGTATGGACCAGGAGCGCCCAAAAGTAAGACAAGGCTTCTGGAAGATACAGGAGAAGAGTATTCAGAGTGTACTGTGGAGGAAGTGTCCAGTGAGGAAATCTGGGATGCTCAGCAGGTTCAGATGGCTGAAACCATAGAGGTTCAGGAGATGCAGGAAGAGTATGAACAGGAACCTGCCCAGGAATCTATTCAGGCGGCAGAAGAAACTGCGGACCCGGTTTTCGACCTTCCCCATGGGGATAATTACAGAATTACAGAATTTCAGAATATTCTGGAGAAGCTGATTGCCCAGGGTATGAAAGAGAAAAATCAGGAAGAACTGCGCATCCGCAAGCTGGACGAGAAGATTCGATTTCATCAGCAGGGCCTGAGACAGGTAGCCGCGGCCCAGGAGATGAAACAGAGACGGGGCAGAAAGGGAAAGCGCAGGAAAAGATAGGGAAAAGACGTAAAAAGAAGAGGGGATGATGTCATACAACATTCATCCCCTCTTCTTTATTGTGTGCTTATTCAGCAACAATAGCTTCACTTGGACATGCATCTGCACAAGTTCCACAATCAACGCATGCATCTGCATCGATTACGTATTTGTCTTCGCCTTCAGAAATAGCATCGTTCGGACATTCATCTTCACATGTTCCGCAGGATACACATTCGTCTGTAATTACATATGCCATAGTTTTTATCCTCCTTTTTGTTTATATTCACATTCTAAACCATTTATAATGCAAATACAAGTATAATTTTAAAAATATGTGTAACAATTTCTGCTATTGAGCAGCCAGGAAAGCATTCAGCTGTTTTTCAAGAGTATCGGCATCCATGCCGTGAACCATTGCGGCCTCTGCCAGAGTCTCAGCCTGGGCGGAAGGGCATCCGATACAATGCATACCGGCTCTCATGAGAAACGGTGCAATGTTGGAATCCATCTGGAGCATGTCGCCAATTCTCATATCTTTAGAAATCTGTGTCATTTTTCCTTCGTCCTCCTTATTTGTGGAATATGCCTCATGGGGCATGACCCTATTATAATACCTTTTTCGTCTGGAATCAACTGCAAATCCGTCTATAAAGTATTCAGTTTCTGCAGAGCCTTTTTGTCAATGACCACATCGGCGTGTTCATGTAAATGGGCCTCTCCCGCAGGACTGAAGCCGTGCCCTGTTCCAAATTCTGATAAAATATTGCATACTTTATTAAATTCTTCCGGGGTATAGGAAGACTGATGAACAGCCAGCAGATAATCGCCGCTGCGTGAATCCTGATATAAGGTATTTATGCCCGAAAAATAATTGTTCAGTCCATGAGCCGCTTTAATTACAGCATCCAGGTTCGGGAATTGGAAAAGGCAGATTAAATTGACAGATGTTTCGGTCTGAGAGGCGTTATCCTCCAGAGCTTTTTCACCGTTTTTCTTGCGTGCCGCATCGTTTTTCAGTTTGGATTCGTATAGTTTCCGGAAAATGTCAATGATACTGTCGGCTCCGTCGATTTGTACTTCTGTCTCTTCACTGTCAGATGGGGTGGAGGGGGAAAATTTTGAAAACCTGGTATCCAGTTCTTCCGGATCTTCGACCTTAGTGATAATCAGGATAATGCTGTCTGCATTAATGGGGATAGCTTCGATCATCAGAGGAATGTTATCTGCTTCAAAGCCAAACTGGCTGTGCGCCTGGCGCATCATATCCCGAAAAAGGTTCTTAGCTTTCTCTGTTCCGTATGCCAGTTCGCTGAGGTGGATCTGGTGGCTGTCCAAATCCTCTCTGGTGAGTGTGCAGCGTATTTGGTTTTCGTTGATCTTTTCTATTTTCATATCATCACATCCTATTCTTGGTCTGTGTATCAAAAGACAGGCTTTGATAGGCAGACCATTCTTGTAGATGAACGGATATCATCTCCTTGGTTTGGTTACACTACTAACATATTATATACTACTTCAAGTAAATATGTAAAGGAATTCAGTTGATTTTTTTGCTGTTCTTCCCCTTAAAGCAAGGCTCTCCCCAATCCCTATTATACACACTTATCCGAAAAAACACAATAAGTGGATAGAAATGGTGTACTAATATAAATTATTGGGAAAATTGGTAAAAAATCTATGAAATCTCTTGCAAATCATAAAACAGAGATTATAATAGATGTCAGAAAAGACAGTTTGGACAACTGACAAGCGTGAAATAAAAAGTATCAGGCAGCATTAATATCATTTACATGTCCTGTAATAGTCCCATTCTATGAAGTCTATCAGAAATTCAGCGGTTTTCTGCCGCGCATAATTTCCAGAATCCATATACAGCTGTCAAGAAGGCTGTCTTTTCTGAACCTGTGGTGTTTGTCGAAATACGCAAGAAAGGGGAGGGCAAAACGTATTATTCACGAAAGAAAACAAAGCGGAATAAACATGTAGACCCGGGCCGTCTGCGGCATGAGCTGGAACTGTACCGCCAGAATGGAGTGTCATTGAATCTGGAGGGGTGTCCAAGCAATCCCTCTGAGATTGTGCGGGCGCATTTGATCGCAGAGTCCGGCGGCTACATGCGGGATTATGAACAGGATGAGAAAGGAGCGATTCGGAAAATAGATTTTGATAAGATTCGTATGTTCTAGCACAGTATGCTAGACGCCAGCCGGCTTAAAGCGCGGGCCAAGACCCCCTGCAGGCGCATAGAATCAGGCAGTTTTCTGGCAAATAACTGTGTATAACCAGTCTGCAGGGGAATGTGGTATAATCTTTTTCTAAAACGGAATCAACCGCGAAAAAAATCGAAAAAGTGGATTTTGTTAATGACTGTAAGGAAAAATATGCTATAATGGATTCCGTAGGAGGAAAGAGTATGCCATATAATAGAAGCAGAAGGGCCAGAAGAAACAGAAGACAGAGACTTAACCAGATATTAATTGTTGCTTTATTGATTATTCTGTTCGGTATTGTGGGAATGGCGGTACATCTGATACAGAAGTATACGCCCACAAAGGATCGGATGGATTCGTCCGCCTATTATGGAATTACCAATGAAGAGGAGATTCCGCTGATTTTTGGGACGGAGATCCTTGAGATGACAGGAAGGCTGGCAGACGGGCAGATTTATGTGCCTTTGGAAGCGGTAAACGGCTGGCTGAATAAACGGTTTTACTGGGATGCCAATGAAAATATATTGATTTATACAACCCCTACAGAGAAAATGATTATTACGCCTCAGAGCGATACATACATGGCAGGGGAAGAGAAAAGAAAAGCGGACGGGTTCATCTGCATGGCTTTGGAGGATATTGTTTATGTCAATATTTCCTTTGTCAAGCAGTTTACGGATATTGAATATACCTTATTGGAAGAACCCAGCCGTCTGGTGGTCCAGTATCAGTGGTCCGGCGTGCAGGTGGTGAAGGTAAAGGAGGACACCCAGGTACGTTACAGGGGCGGTATCAAGAGCGAGATACTGACAGACGTGGCCAAAGGGACTGTGCTGCGGATGGTCGACGACCTGGACGACTGGAAGTGTGTGGCCACGGAGGATGGATATATCGGGTATATAAAAACCAGCAAATTAGAGGGCTCTCAGGAGACGCAGAACTTTGAACGGGAGTTTCAGGCACCGGAATATACAAGCATATCCAGGGAGTACCCCATTAACCTTACATGGCATCAGGTGAGCAACATGGACGCTAACGATGCTATGCATGTGCTGGCGAAGAATGCCCAGGGTGTGAATGTGATATCGCCAACCTGGTTTTCCCTTGCGGATAATCAGGGTAACATCACCAGTCTGGCGTCTGTGGAATACGTACAGGAAGCCCATGCAAAAGGGATGGAAGTATGGGGTCTGGTCAGCAACTTTGATGAGAATGTCAGCACCTTTGAAGTTCTGTCTCATACAGCTTCCAGGACAAAGCTGGTGAATTCCCTGGTGCGGGCGGCACAGCAGTACGGTCTGGACGGCATTAATGTGGACTTGGAGAATCTCAGCGAAGATACAGGACCCCATTTCATTCAGTTTTTAAGAGAGCTGTCTATTCTTACCAGGCTTAATCAGCTGGTGTTGTCAGTGGATAATCCGGTTCCCCAGGAATTTACAAAGCATTACGCAAGGCAGGAACAGGGGGAGATCGTAGATTATGTGATAATTATGGGATATGATGAAAACTACGCCGGTTCTCCCACGGCAGGTTCCGTGGCCTCTTATCCCTGGGTGAAGCAGGGCGTGGAGGATACAGTGGCTGTGGTGCCCGCAGAGAAAGTAATCAATGCAGTTCCTTTTTATACCCGGATCTGGAAGACTCAGGCCGGCGGGCTCACCAGCGAAGCGGTGGGAATGCAGGATGCGGCACGGGTGATAAAGGAACACGGGGTTACTACCTATTGGGACAAAGATGCCTGTCAGAACTATGGGGAATATGACGACGGGGAAGCCTTTTACCAGGTGTGGCTGGAAGACGAGGAGTCCCTGGGTGTGAAGATGGGACTTGTGAAAGATTACGGCCTGGCAGGTGTGGCGTCCTGGAGGCTGGGGTTCGAGAGAAAGGCGATATGGAAGGTACTGCGTGATGGCCTGGAATAAGATGACAAGTTATAAAAAGACTAAGGAGTGGAAAGCTGTGAATCAGGGTGCGGGAGAAGAGATAAAGGCATCAGCGGATGAAATGGAAGGGGAAACTAAAAGAAAGTGTGATGCCATGCTGCTGGCCGCCCAGAAAGAGGCGGGAGATGTGCGCCAGCAGGCTTTGAGAGCGGCTCAGGCCACAAGAGAAGAAGGAAAAAAAGAGGCGGAGGCGTTAGTGGCTGCGGCAGAAAAACAGGCAGAAGATATCCGGACGAAGACGCAGAAGGAGAGAAAGGCTGTGCTGGCACAGACAGAAAGAGAAGCCTATGAGATATTGGAGCGGGCGCAGGAAGAGGCTGCAGAGGTGCGGGAACGGGCAGCGCAGGCAGCCAGAAGCATCTGCCAGAGCACAATGAAGGAGGCCCGGGGAATCTATCTGGAGCTGCAGGATGAAATGAACGCTATGATAGATGGCATTAACCAGGCCCAGAACAGTTTTATGAAATCCTATAAAGAAGTACATCAGATTTTGGATACCATTCCCGGAAAGCTGATTCAGCTGGACGGGGAGGAAGATGAACTGGAAGATTAAGTCTATTGCAAATTATGTATTCCTTATACCCTTTGCCGCATATATTTAACAGAATATGCGCAGAGGGTATTTTATATGAAATCAAGAAAGCCTTTGGAACTTTGTATGGGGATTCTGCTGATTGCAGGTGCACTGGCATTGTCAAGGGAGGTGGTACAGGTGGTCAGCAGGAACCAGAGAGCGGCGAAGACCATTGTGGTGGACGCCGGGCACGGGGGCAGCGACCCAGGGATGGTGACAGAAGAATTAAAGGAGAAGGATCTGAATCTGACCATTGCGAAAATGTTGAGAACGTATTTGGAAAAGGAAGGGTTTTATGTGGAGATGACACGGACAGAAGATAAAGGTCTGTATCAGGAAGGCTCCAGGAATAAGAAAGCCCAGGATATGCAGAATCGTGTGGCATTTATTGCGGAGAAAACACCTCTGCTTACGGTGAGTATACATCAGAACAGCTATCCGGACCCGTCAGTGAAGGGACCCCAGGTATTCTATTACGCGGACTCAGTGGAGGGAGAAAAGCTGGCAGGGTGTATACAGAGCCAGATGAATGACAAGCTGGAGACAGAACCCCCCCGGGAGGCGAAAGGGAATACCAGTTATTATCTGTTAAAAAAGAGTTCCGGAGTTCTGAATATCATAGAATGCGGCTTTATGACAAATCCACAGGAGGCGGCCAATCTTCAGGAAAAGGGATATCAGCAGAAAGTAGTGGAGGCAATCGGGTCGGGAATTACGGACTATTTACAGGGAAAAGAGGAATAATACTCTGGTCGCCGCTCTGATTATGTGATATAGTAGACAGGTACCTTTCTGGTACATGAAAGTCGAAACAATTCAGAGAGGAGGCGCAATGGATAAGCTTTATATAGTGATGCCTGTGTACAACGAAGAAGAAAACATCCAAAGAGTAATCGCTCAGTGGCATCCGGTGGTGGAAGGAATCGGACCCCAAAGCCGTCTGGTGCTGATTGACGACGGAAGTCAGGACAATACTTATTCGATTGCGGCGGGATTGAAAGAGATTTACCCGCAGCTGGCTGTTTATACAAAAGAAAACCAGGGACACGGTCCCACTGTGCTCCGGGGGTATCGGTATGCCATCCGCCACGGGGCTGATTATGTATTTCAGACAGACTCGGATGGTCAGACGCTGCCTTCAGAGTTTTCGAAATTCTGGAGAAACCGCAGTAAATGCGGGATTCTGCTGGGGAACAGGAAAAAGAGAGAAGACGGTCTGTGCAGAGCATTTATCTCCAAGGGGGTGTTGCGCAGTGTGCTGCTGGCGGTGTTTCATGTGTGGGAAAAGGATGCGAATGTTCCTTATCGTCTCATGAAGTGCAGCCAGCTTAAGGAAGTGCTTCAAAAAGTACCAAAGAATTTTTTTCTGGCGAATGTGCTGATTACGATCATATACAGAAAGAACGGGATGGGTGTCTGTTACTATCCCATTACCTTCCTGAAACGCCAGGGAGGAAAGAATACCATTAATATGAAGAAAATTTTCCGAATCGGAATGCAGGCGGTGAGGCAGTTTGCGGTTCTGAGGAAAAGAGTGGAGTGCAGATAAAGGAGTCTTGGCGATGGAAATACGGCGTGAATGGAAGCTCCCGCAGACAATGAAAATAAGGTGGGAGATAAAGATTCTAATTGGCATTTTACTGGTGCTGGCGACAATTTTTCTCCTGCGGGGAGACAGCAGAACATATCTGGCCTGGTATCTGGCTGTGTGGGTGCTGGGATGCGCCTTTATGCCGCTGACGGGGACTTTGTTCTCTGGGTATCAGGACCGGGGATGGCTGTTTTCTAAGGCGCTGGCCATTGGAATATCGGGTTATCTCACCTGGCTTTTAGTGACCTTGGGTATTTTGAAATTTACGGCCGCATCCTGTCTGGGCGTGACGTTTGTGTGTGTGGCGGGAAACGGGCTGCTGGCTTTTTATCTGGATAAGAAAAAGCGTTATGTACTTCCTGATAATCAGGGGGATTTGATCTTTGTGGAAGAGGTCATACTGTTTACCGCGTTTTTATTGTGGACATATGTGGCAGGATTCAGGCCCCAGGCTCATGGAGTGGAGAAATTCATGGACTATGGGTTTATGGAAGCCATGATGCGCAGCACCACCTTGCCGGCTCGGGATATGTGGTACAGCCAGGAACCCATGAACTATTACTATGGGGGCCAGTATTATGCCGTGTATCTGACAAAACTTACAGGGACGCCGCTGTCTGCCGCGTATCATCTGATGCGTACATTGACAGCTGGTATTGCGTTTGCGCTGCCTTTTGCCATAGTGCGTCAGGCGGCGGCAGATTATTATGGAAAAGCCAGGCGGGTTCTTCCTGCTTTATCAGGGCTTCTGGCAGGGGCCGCTGTCTCCCTGGCGGGAAATATGCATTATGTGATCTATGCCTGGATTCTTCCACGGACGTCTCTGGGAAAAGGGGAAGAAGATTACTGGTTTCCCAGTTCCACCCGTTACATTGGACATAACCCGGATACCATGGACAGGACAATTCATGAATTTCCTTCCTATTCATTTATTTTGGGAGATCTCCACGCTCATGTGGTAAATGTTCTGTTTGTGCTGGTGGTTATCGGTCTGCTGTACGGGTGGATGAAACGGAAAAAATATGATGCGGGACGGGTGCTTTTCCAATGGCCTTTGGTGATGTGCGGTATTTTTACCGGTATTTTCCAGTGGACCAATGCCTGGGACTTTGCCATCTATTATGTGACTGCCTGCGGCATGTGCTTTTTTGGCAATCTGCGGCGGTTTGGGAACTGGAAGCAGGGGATTGGCTTTTGCGCTGTGCAGTGGGCCCAGATGCTTCTGCTGGGATTTTTGACGGCACTGCCGTTTACCCTGCGCTTTGACAGCAGTATGGCCCAGGGAGTCCGGTTTGTGAAAAATCATTCCGCATTTTATCAGTTTTGTATTTTGTGGGCCCTTCCCATTGCCGTGATTCTTTTTTATCTGGTGAAACTCTTTTTGGAGCGGGGGAAATGCAGACCTCTTTTGTGGCTGAAACGGACGAAAGCTCCGGATGTTTTTACCGCTGTTTTGTGCCTGTGCGGGCTGGGGCTGATTATACTTCCGGAAATTGTGTATCTCCGGGACATTTATGAGGAGACTTCGGCCCGGTCTAATACCATGTTTAAGCTGACTTATCAGGCGTTTATCATGTTTGGCATTGGGATGGGATTTATTCTTCCCCGTTTTCTCACTGCCAAAAAGCAGAAATGGGTCCGGGCAGTGGGTGTTCTCGGTACGGTGTGCCTGCTGTGTACCATGGGTTTTACCTTTACCGGGGTGTCACAGTGGAATGGAAATGTGTGGCAGCGGGAAGGGTATCAGGGGCTGGACTGCACCGCGTATCTGGAGTCACAATATCCCCAGGACGCCCCGGCAATCCGCTGGCTCAAGGCAAATATCCAGGGAAATCCAGTGGTTTTGGAGGCAAATGGGGACAGTTACAGCGATTACTGCCGGGTATCTGCCATGACCGGGCTGCCCACCATTTTAGGATGGTATACCCATGAGTGGCTGTGGCGGGAGGATACCAATGACCTGAATGAGAAATCCCTGGAGATTGAGACCATATATACATCCACGGATGAGACACAAGTGCGTCAATTGCTTCAGAAGTACCAGGTGGAATATATTTTTGTTGGACAGATGGAGAGAGATAAATATCCCCAGCTGAACGTAAACCTGCTGAGAAGCCTGGGGACTGCGGTTTTTGACGATGAGGCGCTGATTATCCAGGTGGATGGATGAGATGATAATAATTTAGAAAGAAGTTTGTAATGAAAGCGGAATTGATAAAGATTAATCCCAAAAATCCAGAGCAGGAGATTATTGACAGGGCCGGAAAGATTCTGAGAGAGGGAGGTCTGGTGGCGTTTCCCACTGAGACAGTCTATGGACTGGGAGGGGACGGCTTAAATGCCGAATCTTCTGCCAGGATATACCAGGCAAAAGGCCGGCCTTCGGATAATCCGCTGATTATTCATATTGCCCAGATGGAGGACCTGGAGACTGCCGCCAGGCGGATACCAAAAGGGGCTGTCCGTCTGGCTGAGAGATTCTGGCCCGGTCCTCTTACTATGATTTTCCCAAAAACAGATATAGTGCCTTATGAGACCACAGGAGGGCTGGACAGTGTGGCTGTGCGCATGCCAGGCCACCCGGCGGCGCTGGCACTGATTCGGGCGGGGGGAGGCTTCGTGGCGGCGCCCAGCGCCAACCGCTCGGGAAGGCCAAGCCCCACACTGGCTGCCCACGTGGCAGAGGATCTGGGGGAGACCGTGGACATGATCCTGGATGGGGGCAGGGCCGGAATCGGCCTGGAATCAACCATTGTTGATTTTACAGAGGATGTGCCGGTGATTCTAAGGCCGGGGTATATTAACCGGGAGATGCTGGTTTCCTGTATTGGACAGGTAAACATGGACCCAGGTCTTCAGGAGCAGAATCGTCCGCCCAAAGCGCCGGGGATGCGCTACCGCCACTATTCTCCCAGGGCGCCTCTTGCCATTGTGCAGGGGGAGGCAGGACGGGCAGCGGCATTTATCAATGAGCTTGCGCGGATGGAAGAACAAAAAGGCGGACGGGCGGGCATACTGGCCTGCCGGGAAACCGAACATCTCTACCAGGCCGGGCTGGTGAAAAGTATCGGAAGCCGCAGTCTGGACGAGACCATTGCCAAGCATCTGTATCAGGTGCTGCGGGAATTTGACCAGGAACAGGTGTCCTGTATCTATTCGGAATCCTTTGATACGCCGCGGATGGGACAGGCGGTTATGAATCGTCTGAAAAAAGCGGCAGGGGGACGGGTGATACAGGTGCCTGATGATGAATGAAAAAATATCCATGATTGATAGAGAGGAGAAGAAAATGGCAAAAGAGAAGAAGTTTGTGGAGGCAATCACTTCTATGGAAGATGATTTTGCCCAGTGGTATACGGATGTGGTAAAGAAAGCAGGTCTGGTGGGTTATACCAGTGTAAAAGGCTGCATGGTGCTGAAACCGGCAGGGTATGCCATCTGGGAAAATATACAGGCAAAACTGGACAAAAGATTTAAGGAAACCGGTGTGGAAAATGTGTCCATGCCCATGTTTATTCCAGAGAGTCTCTTACAGAAAGAGAAAGACCATGTGGAGGGATTTGCCCCGGAAGTGGCATGGGTAACCCATGGCGGATTGGAGCAGCTGCAGGAGAGGCTGTGTGTCCGGCCCACATCGGAGACACTGTTCTGTGATTTTTATGCAAAAGATGTCCAGTCCCACAGAGATCTGCCCAGGCTCTACAATCAGTGGTGTTCTGTTGTGCGCTGGGAGAAGACAACCCGTCCTTTCCTACGCTCCAGAGAGTTTTTATGGCAGGAGGGACATACTGCCCATGCCACGGCACAGGAGGCACAGGAGCGGACCATCCAGATGCTTCAGGTTTACGGGGATTTCTGTGAAGAAGTCCTTGCCATACCGGTGGTCCGGGGACAGAAGACGGATAAAGAGAAGTTTGCAGGCGCAGAAGCTACTTATACTATAGAGGCGCTGATGCATGACGGAAAGGCTCTCCAGTCCGGCACCAGCCATAATTTTGGCGACGGATTCGCAAGGGCATTCGGTATTCAGTACACCAATCCGGAAAACAAGCTGGATTATGTGCATCAGACATCTTGGGGAATGTCTACCAGAATCGTGGGTGCCATTATTATGGTCCACGGGGACAACAGCGGTCTTGTGCTGCCGCCTAAGATTGCGCCGGTTCAAGTGATGGTGATTCCTATTCAGCAGGCCAAGGAAGGGGTGCTGGACAAGGCGCAGGAAATCCGCGGGGCTCTGAAACAGGCTGGACTGCGGGTGAAAATAGATGATACGGATAAGAGTCCAGGATGGAAATTCTCAGAGCAGGAGATGAGGGGAATTCCTGTCCGCATTGAGTGCGGGCCCAGAGATATTGAGGCCGGACAGGCAGTCATCGTCCGCAGGGATAACCGGGAAAAGACAACAGCGCCCATTGACCAGATTGGGGAATACGTGGAAAAAGTACTGGAGACCATGCAGCGTGAGATGCTGGAGCGGGCCAGAAAACATCTGGAAGAACACACATATGAGGCAGGGGATTATGAGAGCTTCCAGAAGATTTTCCAGGAAAAATCAGGATTCGTAAAAGCCATGTGGTGTGGAAATCAGGAGTGTGAGGAGAAGATAAAAGAAGATCTTCAGGTTACTTCACGGTGTATTCCTTTTGCCGAAGAACGTACAGCGGATACTTGTGTCTGCTGCGGCAGGCCGGCAAAGAAAATGGTGTATTGGGGGCGGGCATACTAATATGTATCTGGAACTTCCCTCTAAAGTCAGCAGGATTCTCATGGTTCTCCAGAGCCATGGATATGAGGCATTTGCCGTGGGCGGCTGTGTGCGGGACGCTGTTTTAGGCCGCAGGCCGGATGACTGGGACATTACCACATCTGCCCGGCCGCAGGAGGTCAAGGAGCTGTTTTCCCATACGGTGGACACTGGACTGGCCCACGGCACGGTTACAGTAATGCTGGGCAGAGACGGATATGAGGTGACCACCTACCGGATTGACGGCGAGTATGAAGACTGCCGACACCCCAGCGAGGTGGTGTTCTCCTCTAATCTGGAAGAAGACCTCAGGCGGAGGGACTTTACCATCAATGCCATGGCATATAACCGGGAGCAGGGACTGGTAGATATCTTCGGAGGCATGGAGGACCTGCAGAGGAAACAGATACGCTGTGTGGGCGAAGCAAGGGAACGGTTTCTGGAAGATGCCCTGCGGATTCTGCGGGCAGTGAGGTTTTCCGCCCAGCTTGGTTTTTCGGTGGAAACGGCTACAAAAGAGGCTTTGCGGGAGCTGGCAGGGAATCTGAGGTTTGTGAGCGCGGAGCGGATTCAGACAGAACTGGTGAAGCTTCTGCTCTCCCCTCATCCTGATTTTATTATGATGCTGTTTGAGCTGAATATTGACCGGGTTATACTGCCGGAAATCAGGGCGCAGGAGGAGGCGTGGGAATGTCTGGAGGAGATTGCGCACAGTCTGTGCCTGGTGCCTGCTGACAGATTCCTCCGGCTGGCTCTGTTTTTGCGTCCACTGGGAGAGCGGCAGGCATATCAAGTTCTGCGGCGTCTGAAATTTGATAATCATACCACTAAAATCGTGCGCCGGCTGGTACGCTGGTATGCCTGTGAGATAAAGGCAGAACCGGCGGCAGTGCGCCAGGCGGCAGCCGGGATTGGCGGCGGTCTGTTTCCCATGGTGCTAAAGCTTCAGGAGACATACCGGGATGTGTCGAAGGTGCAGGAAATCTGGAATGAAATAGTCAGGGAGCAGCACTGCATCTCCCTGAAGTCCCTGCAGATTTCTGGCAATGATTTAATCGCTCTGGGAATGAAGCCGGGACAGGCTGTGGGAGAGATGCTGGACGCATTGTTTCAGGATGTGCTGGAGAATCCCCGACATAATACAAAAGAATATTTGATGAAATGTGCTGATGAAATGTTAAGAAAACCGATGCAGTGACATTTTCATTTTATCCCCCTCATAGAATAGAAAGTATGAAATTACGAGACTACGGAAACTACAGGAAAGCGAGGGGGATATTATTGTATGACCGGGGTTTAAGTGTGCTGGAACAGTATGGCCTGGGAGCAAAATCATCTTACCGGGGAAGAGGGGCACTGCTGTGCCAGACACAGATAGGATTGGTACTTATCAGGGAATTTACAGGGTCGGATAAAAAACTGAAGAAACAGCAGGAACTGCTGCTTCAGCTGGAGGAAGGCTGTCAGTATCCAGTGGACCAGATCCTGGCCACTGAGGAGGGAAAACTGGTCAGCACAGATAAAGACGGGATATCTTATGTGGTGCGCAAGTGGTATGAGGGGCGGGAGTGCGATACCAGGTCAAGGGAAGATATTTTAAATGGAGCTTTTGTGCTGGGCACCATACATAAATATATGCATATACAGCCGGAAAAGGATTATTTTCAGGTTTCGCTGGCAGAAGAATATGAAAGGCATAACCGTGAACTGCGGAAAATCCGGAAATTCATACGGACAAAAAGGAGACAGAATTCTTTTGAGCAGTATTTCCTGGAAAGTGTTCAGTGGTTTCTGGAGAGGGGGGAAGAGGCGCTGGACCGCCTTCAGTCCACTGGATATGAGAATCTGCGCCGCCAGGCCCTGGAGAGGGGGGAAGTCTGCCACGGAGAATACAATCAGCACAATATACTGATTGGCAAAGGCCAGACAGCAGTGACAAATTTTGATAAATTCCGCTATGATACTCAGGTGGCCGATTTATACTGCTTTATGCGGAAAATTTTGGAGAAAAATGACTGGGATAAAAAGCTGGCCCATGAAATGATCTCCAGCTATGACCAGGCACGGGGGCTTTCAGCGGAAGGGTATGAAAATCTGAAAATCCGTTTCCTTTATCCTGAGAAGTACTGGAAGCTGGCGAATCATTATTATAATCACAATAAGGCGTGGATTTCGGAAAAAACTATTGAAAAAATAATTAAGCTGATTAATTGTAAAAATGCTTGGCATGACCTGGGAAACGGGTTATAATGGGGGGAAAGAGTGAAAGATACGGAGGTGTAGTATGGACTACAAAACAGTATACAGACAGTGGCTTGAAGATCCTTATTTTGATGAAGACACAAAGGCGGAGCTGAGAGCGGTTGAGAACGACGAAAAAGAGATTAAGGAGCGGTTTTATAAGGAGTTGGAATTCGGTACAGCCGGTCTCAGGGGGATTATCGGCGCGGGGACAAACCGGATGAATATCTATGTGGTGCGGAAAACCACCCAGGGACTGGCGAATTATATTAAGCTGGTGGGAAAGGAAGACAAAGGCGTGGCCATTGCCTATGATTCCCGGAATATGTCACCGGAATTTGCCAATGAGGCGGCTCTGTGTCTGGCGGCAAACGGAATCAAGGCTTATATTTTTGAGTCTCTGAGGCCTACGCCGGAGCTTTCCTTCGCCCTTCGTCATCTGGGCTGTGCGGCAGGCATTAATATTACAGCCAGCCACAATCCGCCAGAGTATAATGGATATAAAGTGTACTGGGAAGACGGCGCCCAGATTACGCCTCCCCACGACAGCGGGATTATGGATGAAGTCCAGAAGGTGACAGACTATAACCAAGTGTTTACTATGGACAAAGAGGCGGCCATTGCCCAGGGAAAATACCAGGTGATCGGCCAGGAGGCAGACGATGCCTATATGGAGGAATTGAAAAAACAGGTACTTCATATGGATGCCATTAAAGCGGAAGGACAGAATTTGAAAATTGTGTACACTCCTCTTCACGGAACAGGGAATCTGCCGGCCCGGCGTATACTGAAAGAACTGGGATTTGAAAATGTCTATGTGGTTCCGGAACAGGAACTGCCTGACGGCAATTTCCCAACAGTCAGCTACCCCAATCCGGAGGCAGACGAAGCCTTCACATTGGGGCTGGAGCTGGCCAGGAAAATGGATGCAGACCTGGTGCTGGCCACTGACCCGGATGCAGACCGTCTGGGAGTGCGGGTGAAAGACAAAGACGGTGTATACCACACTTTAACCGGAAATATGTCCGGATGCCTGCTGGCAGATTATGAGATCGGACAGAGGAAAGAGCTGAAAGGACTGCCGGAGGACGGCGTTCTGATAAAAACCATCGTGACCACCAATCTGGCCAATGCCATCGCCCGGGGATATGGTATTCAGCTGATTGAAGTGCTCACCGGGTTCAAGTTCATCGGCCAGCAGATTCTGGGATTCGAACAGGGAAAAAAGGGCGAGTATCTGTTTGGATTTGAGGAGAGCTACGGCTGTCTCATAGGTACGTATGCCAGAGACAAAGACGCCATTGTGGCGGTGATGGCCCTGTGCGAGGCTGCGGCTTATTACAAAACCCAGGGAAAGACATTATGGGATGCCATGGTTGATCTGTATGAGAAATATGGATATTATAAAGACGATATCCAGTCTATCACTCTCAAGGGAATTGAGGGCCTGGAGAAAATCCAGAACATCATGAATCTGCTCCGCAAAGAGGCTCCCAAGGAAATCGGAGGGTATCAGGTGATGGTAGCCAGAGACTACCAGAAAGGCACCGGAGGACTTCCCAAGTCCAATGTGCTGTACTATGAGCTGACAGATGACGCATGGGTATGTGTCCGCCCGTCAGGCACAGAGCCTAAAGTAAAGTTCTACTATGGAATTAAAGGAAGCTCCCTTAAAGATGCAGAGGAAAAATCGTCAAAACTGGGACAGGCAGTGCTGGCCATGGTAGATGAAATGATGGAAAAGATTTAAACTCCTTGACAAAACAGGCGAAACAGTATATATATATTTGAGAAGGATAGGTTTCGGAACCCTGATGCTTATCAGGTATGCATTACAGGATTGACATTTAGGAGGAAATAATATGAACAAAACAGAATTAGTGGCTGCAATGGCAAAAGAAACGAATCTTGCAAAGAAAGATGTAGAGGCAGTGTTAAAATCTTTTATTGATGTGGTTTCTGAAGAATTGAAAAATGACGGGAAAGTTCAGCTGGTAGGATTCGGCACTTTTGAAGTGACCCAGAGAATGGCACGTGAGGGCCGGAATCCCCAGACAGGTGAGACAATGATGATTGAAGCGTCAAAAGCACCCAAGTTTAAAGCAGGAAAGGCATTGAAGGATATTGTCAACAGTTAAACGAGATCATTTCGTATTGTAGCGATAAATTTTGTGTTCATTCAGGGGGAACGTGCGCGTTCCCCCTGTTGATTATATTTTGGAGAAAAACTATGAGATTAGATAAATTTTTGAAGGTATCCCGTCTGATCAAACGCAGAACGGTAGCCAATGAAGCCTGCGACGCAGGGAGAGTGCTGGTAAATGATAAGACAGCCAAAGCTTCGGCAAATATAAAGCCCGGGGATATCATCGAGATCCAGTTCGGTTCCCGGCAGACAAAAGTAGAAGTGCTGGAAGTGAAAGAGACTGTGAAAAAAGAACAAGCTGAGAACATGTTCCGTTACCTGTAACCACTGAGCGGGCTTTTGGACAGATGAGGACATATTTTCCGGCACACGTTCATAGATTTAGAGAAAGAGACGAAGCGGGGAGGAATGGCTTGGAGGAAAAACAGACGCCGAAATCCCATAAACTTTCTTTTACCAACCGCAGACAGGGCATGATTACAGGTGTTCTGGATGTGCTGTCATTTGATGAAAAACTGGTTGTACTCCAGTCCCAGTGCGGTGTACTCACACTAAAAGGGGAGGAAATGCATGTGAAGCAGCTGGACCTGGAAAAGGGTGAGCTGGAACTGACGGGAAAAGTGGATCAGGTTATTTATACGCAGGACGGCCCTGGCAGCCAAAAGAAAAACAAAAATGTGCTGAAACGCTTATTTCAGTAGCTTATGAGTACATATATGAACCATGAGCTGCTTTTCTTTTTCCAGTCTGTGCTGTGGGGGGCATTGCTGCTGTTTTTCTATGACGTGCTGCGCATTGGCCGGAGATTATTTCCGAGGGAGGCCATTTATGTCAGTATGGAGGATCTGGCTTACTGGTCCCTGGCCGGGGTGTTTTTGTTTGGAAGAATGTATCAGGCAAATGAGGGGAAAATACGCGGCTATGCAATCATTGCGGTGATTCTGGGCATGGTGCTCTACTCCCGCACCATAAGTGGAAAATTTGTGTCGGTTACAGTAAAAATTTTGAGAATACCGCTGAAGTTTCTAATTTCCATAGAAAAAAGGTTGCTATTTGTTGTTAGGCATTGTAAAATTCTAATATTAAAAAAACTGCGCCGGGGGAAGCGTAGAATCAATCTAAGGGGAAGATTTACAAAAAGAAGGGGAAAAATATTTGAGAAGAAAAGCGGAGATAAGACGCAGAAGGCAGAATAAAGCGGCCATGCTTTGTATCAGCCTGGTGGTTGTTCTTCTGCTTGGGATTCTGCTGTGGCAGGGCGGGCTGCTGAAAAGAGAACTGGCAGGTTACCAGGAGCAGGAAAGAATCTTTAAAGAGAAAATTGCAGATGAAGAAGCCAGAACCAAGGAGATTGACAGGCAGAAAGAATACATGGAGACAGATGAATTTATAGAAGAGACAGCCCGTGACCGTCTGGGGCTGGTGAAGGACAATGAAGTTGTGTTCAAAGAAGAACAAGGCGAATAATGAATAATTCCTCAGATTATGTCTGGAAATTTTTTGCGGTATTTGGCATTGTTTGACAAAGATTTTAACGAAAATCCTCTATAATTCCCTGTTAAAAGAGAAGTTTAACGGGGAAAGGGGACAAAGAATGCATGTATGGATTGCTGCCATGCTGGTGATCAGTATTCTGCTGATTATGAGGGATATGGCGAAAAATATTTTATCTTTGCGGCAGAAACAAGAGGAACTGCCTGCCGGGCAGATTTTGGGCCAGCCCCAGAAAGAGAGGGTGGAGAAATACGCCCAGGCATTTCAGAAACTGGCAGATACTTTTTATGGAATGCCCTACAGAAAAGATTACCTGTCCAACGAGCAGGCGGAAGATGTGGTCTGGCAGGCGTACGGACAAGTCTGTGGGAACTGCCATCAGAGACAGGAGTGCTGGGAAGGCGAGGAGCGTCTGCGGCTGGGTGAGAAGCTGGTTCGCTCGCTGGAAGGCGGCAGAGAGGAACAGCGCAGGGAGCTGGCAAAACAGTTGAAAAGCCAATGCGTGCACTCCTACCAGTTTTCAGAGGAGCTGACCCACTTTTTCCACCGGGAACGTGAAAAGCTGGTGTGGGATAACCGGATGATAGAGAACCGTATGGCGGCCGCCCAGCAGTACAGCGAAATATCCGGGATTTTGAATCAGGCGGCCCGTGAATTATCGGAGATCACCCAGCCTTCCAGGGAGTTTACCAGTGAGCTGAGATATGTTTTGAAGAAAAAAGGGATACTGTTAAAGGCTGTCTGGACCATTGAGCGGCAGGGCAGTAGAAAACAGGCGTATCTCACCCTGCAGGCAAAGAACGGACAGTGTGTGTCGACTCTGGAAATTGCAGAAGTTTTGTCAGAACTTCTGGAGACACCCATGGTACCGGTAAACTCCAGCCGGTGTACCATCAATGGAGAGTGCCGTACCGTACATTTTACAGAAAAGACGGCATTCCAGGTCCTTCATGGGGTGGCAAAAGTGCCCAAGGAGAAGGAAAGGGTATCCGGGGACAGTTATGTATGCTGTCAGGAAGAAGAAGGAAGATTTGTCCTGGGCATGTCTGACGGCATGGGTTCCGGCATAGATGCCGCAAAGGAAAGCGGGATGGTAGTGGAGCTGCTGGAACAGTTTCTGGAGTCCGGCTTTTCCGATGAGACAGCGGCAAAACTGGTGAACAGTGCCTTGGTGTTAAAGCGCAAAGATGATATGTTTTCCACCGTGGATTTGTGTACCATTGATTTGTACACCGGTATGTGCAGATTTTTAAAGGCAGGGGCTGCCACCACATTCATCAAGAGGGATCAGTGGGTGGAGGCCATCAGTTCCACCAGTATGGCTCTTGGTATGGTGGATCAGGTTGATTTTGAGACAGCTTCCAGAAAATTATATCATGGGGATTTTCTCATTATGGTTACAGACGGCGTGCTGGATGCCCTCCCCCTGGAAAAAGAAGAGGAAACTATGAAAGAAATCATTCTGCAGGTACATAGCCAGGCGCCCAGGGAGCTGGGAAGAAATATTCTGGAAAGGGTTTTGGCTTACAGTGATTATAAAGTCAGGGATGATATGACCGTGCTGGCAGCTGGCATCTGGAAAAAATAGAGCAGTCCACTGACAGGAGATACAAGATGGAACAAAAAGTTCTGGAATATATGAAAAAACATCATATGGTTGAAGCAGGAGACAGGGTGCTGATTGGTTTGTCCGGCGGGGCAGACTCAGCAGCCCTGTTTCATATATTACGTGAATATCAGCAGGTATATGGATATGAACTTCTGGCAGTGCATGTGAATCACGGCCTGCGGGGGGAGGAAGCCCTGAGGGATCAGGAATTTGTAATGGAACTGTGCCGTTCCTGCCAGGTTCCCTGTGAGGTGGTGGAAATGCCTGTCCGGCAGATGGCAGAAAAGGGGAAAATGAGTCTGGAAGAAGCCGGGCGGGAGGCGCGCAGGGAAGTATTTCAGAGGCTGGCCGGCAAGTGGAAATGCAGCAAGCTGGCCCTGGCTCATCACAAAAACGACCAGGCGGAAACTATGCTGCATCATCTGGCCAGGGGGACTGGTCTGGCAGGTCTGGCAGGTCTTCTGCCGTCAGATGGTTTCCGGATTCGTCCCTTTTTGTGTTTAGAACGGGAAGAAATTGACCATTATCTACAGGTGAAGGGATACGCCCATGTGGAGGACAGCAGCAACAGGGATGACCAGTATACCAGGAACCGCATCCGCCATGAACTTCTGGCGGGCATGACACAACGGGTGAATGAAAAAGCTGTGGAACATATGGCCATGACAGCACGGATTCTGCGGCAGACAGATTCCTATCTGGAAGACCAGGGCCAAGAGCTGTTGAGAAGATATCAGAAGCAGAATTTTCTGGAGGAGGCGTTTTTTCAGGAGAACCCGGTGCCTGTTTATTATGGCCTGAGGGTTTTCTTGTCCAGCTTGTTTGCGGTCAGGGATATGAGCGCATCCCATTACGAGGCCCTGCAGGGGTGGGCCGGGATGCAGGTGGGAAAAGTCCTGCAGCTTCCCCACAAAATCTGTGCCCGCAGAGAGTACGGAGGAGTTTTGTTTTACCGGCAGGGGGGCTATGGCTATGCGCAGACAAAAGAGAGTTTTTGTATGCCGCTTCAGATACCCGGGACTGTGTCCGGCGGGGGAATGCAGTTTCGATGCCGGATTTTTAAAAATTTTTTTCAGCAGATTCCACAAAAAACATATACGAAATGGTTGGATTATGATAAAATAAAAAATACTGTGGTAATGCGAAACAGACAGCCGGGAGATTACCTGGTGGTGAATGCCTCTGGCGGGAAGAAAAAGTTGAAAGACTATTTGATTGATTGCAAAGTACCCAGGGAGAAAAGAGGACAGATCATACTGGCAGCTCAGGGACAGGAAATCCTGTGGGCGGTGGGCCTCCGTCTGAGTGAAGCGTATAAAGTGGGGCCGGATACCAGGGAAGTCCTGGAAATTGTGTACGAAGGAGGAGTGGAGGATGAAGCAGAACATTCGGACATTGATACCGGAGGAGGAAGTAGAGGAAAAAATACGCCGGATAGCAGCCAGAATCAGTGAAGACTATCAGGGAAAAGTGGTCCATCTGGTGAGTGTGCTGAAGGGAAGTGTATTTTTCACCTGTGAGCTGGCAAAAAGGATTACTGTTCCGGTTACCATGGACTTTATGTCCGTGAGCAGCTACGGAGACCAGACCGAGTCCAGCGGCGTGGTGCGCATTGTGAAGGATCTGGATGTGCCGTTAGAGGGAAAAGACGTGCTTGTGGTGGAAGATATTATTGATACAGGCAGGACCCTTCATTATCTGATGAACATTTTAAGGGACAGAGGGCCGGCGAGCCTGAGGCTGGCAGCGCTTTTAGATAAGCCTGACCGGCGTGTGGTGACGGTGGAGGCAGACTATACCTGCTTCCAGGTTCCGGATGAGTTTGTGGTGGGATATGGGCTGGATTGTGCCCAGCAGTATCGGAACCTGCCTTATATCGGAGTTATAGAGAGTGAATCGAAATAAAATACTTAAATTCTAAGAAAGGAGGGTTCGGACAGGAATGAACAGGCAGCCGAATCGAATAGGTCTGTATCTGGTGTTGATTATCGCGCTGGTTGCAGGATATTTGTTTTTAAGCCAGCAGATGGAAAACAGCGAGAATTATTCGAAAACCCAGCTGGAAAATGCTGTAGAAGAAGGTAAAGTGCTGGATGTAAAGATTTATCCAAATAAGGAATATCCCACCGGGCAGGTGCGGGTACAGCTGGATAATGGTGTACAGAAGCATTTTTATGTAACGGATATCAAGGAGGTGGAGGCATTTCTGGAGGACAACGGAATTTTTCCGGAAATCGCAGATGTGCCCCGTGAAAGCGTGATCTCCAGTCTTCTTCCGGTTCTGCTCAGCTGTGGTCTGGTGGTATTTTTATTTATATTTATGAACCGGCAGATGACTGGGAACAGTTCCAATGCGAAAATGATGAATTTCGGAAAAAGCCGGGCAAGGATATCCACTGAAGCAGATAAGAAGATTAATTTTTCCCATGTGGCAGGACTTCAGGAGGAAAAGGAAGATCTGGTGGAAGTGGTAGATTTCCTGAAAAATCCTCAGAAATTTACAAAGGTAGGCGCACGGATTCCCAAAGGCGTGCTACTGGTAGGACCTCCGGGAACGGGGAAAACCCTGCTGGGCAAAGCTGTGGCAGGGGAAGCAGGAGTTCCCTTCTTCTCCATTTCCGGTTCGGATTTTGTGGAGATGTTTGTGGGCGTGGGCGCTTCCCGTGTCCGGGATTTATTTGAAGAGGGAAAGAGAAACGCCCCCTGTATTATATTTATAGATGAAATAGATGCGGTAGCCCGGCAGAGAGGAACCGGCATGGGCGGAGGCCACGACGAGAGAGAGCAGACACTGAACCAGCTTCTGGTAGAGATGGACGGATTCGGTGTCAATGAGGGGATTATCGTGATGGCGGCCACGAACCGTGTGGATATTCTGGACCCGGCGATTCTGCGCCCGGGAAGATTTGACAGGAAAGTGGCTGTGGGCAGGCCGGATATAAAAGGCAGGGAAGAGATATTAAAAGTCCATGCCAAAGGCAAGCCTCTGGGCGATGATGTGGATTTGAAACAGATTGCCCAGACTACAGCTGGATTTACCGGGGCAGACCTGGAGAATCTGCTGAATGAGGCTGCTATTGTGACGGCAAAAGACAACCGCACATATCTGACCCAGCAGGATATCAGGAAGTCCTTTATCAAGGTAGGAATCGGAGCGGAAAAGAAGAGCAAGATTATTTCCGATAAGGAGAAAAAGATTACGGCTTATCATGAGGCCGGACACGCTATTTTATTCCATCTTTTGCCGGATGTGGGGCCGGTGTACACCGTTTCTATTATTCCCACAGGGCTGGGTGCCGCAGGGTATACCATGCCTCTGCCGGAACGGGATGAGATGTTCAACACCCGGGGCAGGATGATGCAGGATATCGTTGTTTTACTGGGAGGCCGGGTGGCAGAGGAGCTGATATTTGATGATATTACCACAGGTGCTTCCAATGATATTAAGCAGGCCACACAGACGGCAAAAGCCATGGTGACCAAATATGGCATGTCGGATAAAGTAGGTGTGATTGCATACGGAGAAGAGGGAGATGAAGTCTTTATAGGCAGGGACCTTGCCCATACCCGCGGATACAGCGAGCATGTGGCCGGAATGATTGATGAGGAAATCAAGCGCATCATTGATGAATGCCATACAAAAGCCAGACAGATGATCATGGAGCATAAAGATGTACTGGAGCGGTGTGCCCAGTTGCTTTTGGAAAAGGAAAAGATTAATCGGGATGAGTTTGAAAACTTATTTGTACAGTGTGCCCAATAAAATAGACGAAAATTTGTGAAATTTATGCACACTTTTGGGAAGGGTCGTGGTATTATAATACTCGTAAACCCCCCAATACATTATATAGTTTTTGCTACACCCCATAAGAGAGAAATACCTTCTCCAAAAAGAGGCAGCCGTCAGGCTGTCTCTTTTTTTCAACAGGATAGGAGCTGCAGGAAAAATTTTTTTACAGCTCTTACAGGAAGCATACATGGCAGGAAGCAGTTTACAGACATACTCTAATAGGGAAAAGGACAGTGAAAATATGTATCGAAATTATGAATACAGTACACAAAAAAGAAGAATACAAGAATATATCCTTCAAATGAGGCCCGTATTTAGTAAAGATGCTCTTTTCAGTGACAGCACAGAGAATTACCGTATGCCTATGGAAGCAGAGCCGGGAGAAAATGTGACAATCCGGTTCCGCACAATGAAAAATAATGTGGACGAAGTATATCTGGCAGTGGGAGAGCAAAGGATACCCATGTATGTGGAAGCCAGTTTCGGAGGCTTCGATTATTATGAGACGAAGCTGACGGTGGGAGAAAAACCCATTGAATACTTTTTTGAAATTGCTGCTGGCCAGATCCGGTGCTATTATTACCGCAACGGGGCATTTCCGGAAAAGAGGGAGGGCCCTATGTTCTGTATTGTGCCGGGATTTAAGACCCCGGCATGGGCTAAGGGAGCTGTCATTTATCAGATTTATGTTGACAGGTTTTATAATGGAGATCCGTCAAATGATGTGTTGTCAGGAGAATATTTTTATATAGGGGAGCCCAGTGTCCGTGTAGAGAATTGGAATAAATTTCCGGAAGCAATGGATGTGCGCGAGTTTTACGGCGGAGATCTCCAGGGGGTTATGGACAAACTGGATTATCTCCAGGAGCTGGGCGTGGAAGTGCTGTATCTGAATCCTATTTTTGTATCCCCCAGCAATCATAAATACGACAGCCAGGACTATGATTATGTAGACCCTCATTTCGGAGTGATTGTGAAAGACGAAGGTGCGCTTCTGGAACCCTGGGATACAGATAATAAACATGCTACCCGTTATATCAGCAGGGTGACAGACAAAGAGAATCTTGAGGCAAGCAATCAGTTTTTTATACGGCTGGTGGAGGAGATCCACAAGCGGGGGATGCGTATTATTCTGGATGGAGTCTTTAATCACTGTGGTTCCTTTAACAAGTGGATGGACCGGGAGTGTATTTACGAAGATCAGGAAGGATATGAAAAAGGGGCGTTTGTATCCGAGGATAGTCCATACAGGAATTTTTTTCATTTTCATGATGAATATAACTGGCCCTACAATGACAGTTATGACGGCTGGTGGGCACACGATACACTTCCAAAGCTGAATTACGAGAAATCCCCAGAGCTGTGCGAGTATATTTTACAGGTGGCGCGCAAGTGGGTATCCCCCCCCTTCAATGTGGATGGGTGGCGTCTGGATGTGGCGGCAGATCTGGGCCACAGCAGCAAATTTAACCATCAATTCTGGAAACGTTTCCGGAAGGCAGTGAAAGAGGCAAATCCGGAAGCGTTGATTTTGGCAGAACACTATGGGGATGCCCGCAGCTGGCTGCAGGGGGATGAATGGGACAGCATTATGAATTATGATGCCTTCATGGAACCTGTGACCTGGTTTCTGACTGGAATGGAGAAGCACAGTGATGAGTTCCGTGAAGACTTGTATGGTAATGGCGCATATTTTTTTGAGGCTATGAACCATCATATGGCGGCATTTCTCATGCCTTCCCAGATGACTGCCATGAATGAACTGTCCAACCATGACCATTCCCGGTTCCTGACCCGTACCAATCATAAAGTAGGGCGGCTGGCTCATCTTGGCAGTCATGCGGCGCAGGAGGATATCTGTGTACCGGTATTGCGGGAAGCCGTGGTGATTCAGATGACCTGGCCGGGGGCACCGACCATTTATTATGGAGACGAGGCAGGTGTCTGCGGTTTTACCGATCCGGACAGCCGGAGGTCTTATCCGTGGGGAAATGAAGACAAGGAATTGATCCAGTTTCACAAAGATATCATCGCCCTCCACAAGCGGTACGAAGTTTTTACCACCGGTTCCATAAAGTTTCTGGGGCAGCAGTATCAGGGAATCAGTTACGGCAGATTTTCCAGAACAGAGAGGGCAGTGGTGGCAGTGAATAACAGCTGGGAGATTATGCACATGGAAATACCGGTATGGCAGGTGGGAATCAGCCGGTTCAGGGATGAATCTATGCAGAGGATTTTTTTGACCCAGCAGGATGGGTATTCCCAGGAAACTGTTTACTTGACTGCAAAAGGCGGATATCTGGACTTAGAACTTCCCCCATTGTCAGCTATGGTTTTATATCATGCGGATTAGAGGGTGTGGAGTGTGGAATATTGTATGGATTGGGAGAAGAAATTTATGGAGTCCCGCCAGCCTGCAGTGAAGCTTGAGATTGCGCTGGAGCGGCTGATGGAGCCGGAGAATCTAACTGGACAATGGGAGCAGGTCTATGAGAAGTATCTCTCTGAGAGAGTCTGTCCGGCTCTGATGCGGCTGGTCCAGCGGGGGGAACCAGAAAAACTGCGGAAATTCCTTGCCTGGGGAATCGCCAGCCGCGGACAGTGTGTCCGGGTGTTGATGGAATCTTCGGTGAAAAATCCCGAGATCCGTCTGCTTCTCATGGGATTTCACGGGGAGACAGAAGATACGTCAGAGAATGGAATTCTCTCACTCAAAGATGCAGCCCGCCAGGCGTGGGAGCTCACTTGTGCATCGCTGGCGTCAGAAATTCCTTATCTGCGTTTGTTTTTTGCAGAATTTCAGATCAGTCAGGCTCCTGCGCATCTATATACAGGGACCGACGGGCTGAACATTTTTCTCCAGCCCCGGCAGGTGGTGGAATGTTTTCAAAAAAAGAATCTACGTGGATTATACTTACATATAATGGCACATGTCCTCTATGGTCATGTGCTTTCTCATAGAGAGTATTCCCGGGAATTGTGGGATATTTCCTGTGACATCAGTGCCTGGAAGCTGAGAGAGAAAGTGTTTGGGCTGTCTGTAGAGGATAAAGGGGAAAAGGTGGCTCTGGCGGGGCTGGAAGAGCTCTTTCCGCCGTCTCTTAAGCTGGAACATGCGGTGCAGGTCTGTGAATACCTGACGGGGGAGCCGCTGAAATGGGAACAGGCCTGCAGATTACTGGAGAACTTTCCCAGGGATGCCCACGATTATTGGTATGAGCAGAAGCATTCTTCCAGGCAGAATTGTACTTCCGGCGGGGATGGTGGTTCTGGAGACAGTTTGCGGGCCGGGCAGAAAGAACGGGCCGTATATCTGGAGTGTCTTCAGAAGAAACTGGCTGCTGCGGAAACATACAGGAGAGGGCTGGAAACGTCCTTTAGACCCCGGCGCAGGGGACAGACTCCAGGCAGCCGGTATGAGCTGCTGAGACTGAGGGAGGAGGGAAAGTATGACTTCCACCGCTATCTGGAGCGTTTTGCATCTGTCAGGGAGGAGATGCAGACGGATGAGGACAGTTTTGACTATGGGTATTATATGCTGGGCCTTGCCAGGTATGGGAACATGCCTTTGGTAGAACCGCTGGAATATATGGAGGCACGGCGGGTGGAGGAACTGGTGATTGCCATCGACACATCAGGGTCCTGCTCCGTGAAAGTAGTCCGCCGTTTTCTGGAAGAAACCAGGAATCTGCTCACCCGGGGAGAAAATTTTTTCCGGAAAATGAACGTTCATATCATCCAGTGTGATTCTATGATACAGCAGCACCAGGTGATCACTTCTGTGGAGGACTGGCAGCAGTATGAACAGAAATTGACAGTGGAGGGCCGGGGAGGGACAGACTTTACGCCTGTGTTTTCTTTTGTGGGAAAATTGAGGGACCAGGGAAAATTGAAAAATTTAAAAGGGCTTTTGTATTTCACAGACGGGGACGGGGTGTATCCCCGGGTGCCAACGGACTATGAGACAATTTTTGTGTTTACAGACAGAGAATTTCTGGAGGGAGATACCGCCAGGGAGATACCGGCCTGGGTGGTGCGGCTGTGTCTGGATATGCCAAAAGAGGGGAAACAGCCATGAATATTCAAGAGGGGAAAGAAGAAATTAAGCGTACACTGCGGGCTTATATTCACAGAGAGGCAAAAAGAGGGGAAGCACAGATACAGATTCCCCTGGAAAAACAGCGCCCTGTGCTGCTGATCGGTCCGCCGGGCATTGGAAAGACAGCCATTATGGCCCAGATCGCAGAAGAAGAGCAAATTGGCTTTGTGTCATATACCATGACCCATCATACCCGTCAAAGTGCCATTGGGCTTCCGGTTTTGAAGGAAAAGGAATACGGCGGTAAATGGTATTCTGTCACGGAGTATACCATGAGCGAGATTGTAGCTTCCATTTATGACTGTATAAAGCGTACAGGGAAGAACACGGGGATTTTGTTTATTGACGAGATCAACTGTGTATCAGAAACCCTGGCTCCTGTGATGCTGCAGTTACTGCAGAACAAAACCTTCGGGAGCCATCCTATTCCAGAGGGCTGGCTGATCGTGGGGGCTGGAAATCCTCCGGAATATAATAAGTCTGTGCGGGAGATGGATATTGTGACTCTGGACAGGGTCAAGTATATGAATATAGAGGCGGATTTGGAAATCTGGCAGAAATATGCCGCCGAAAGGAAAGTACATGCCTCCATATGCACATTTTTGACAGTGTATCCCCAGTATTTCTATCAGATGGAACAATCGGGGCTGGAGCGCTCCTTTGTCACTGCCAGGGGCTGGGAAGACTTATCCTGTATTGTGTATGCCTATGAAGAAATGGGGGAGATGGTAACAGAAATGTTAATCAGCCAATATGTGCATCACAGATCTGCCGCACGAGAATTTTGCTTGTTTTATGAACTATTTCATCAGTATGAGCGGGAATACCAGAATCATTACCCGGCTGACACCCAAGAGAACAGGCAGCGTCTGGGAAAGGCAGGAGCAGGGGAATGCATGGCGGTGGCCTCTGTGCTTGCAGCACAGGCCGCAGAGCTGGCAAAAAACTGGGAACAATCCTGGCGGTGGAACAAGCAGATGCGCCAGACGGCGGAGCAGGTACTGGGAAAATGGCAGCAGGGCAGTCTTCATCAGATAATCAATGAAGAAATCAGCTGGCGGAAAAAGGCCCTGGCGGTAAAAATCCAGCACGGTGTGGCTGGGATAGAAGAACAGGAAAAAGAAGAGAGATTGCTGGGATTTCTGGAGGAATGGGGCCAGGAGGCCCAGCGTGCCTGTTGTACAGACAAGCAGACGGCTCAGGACATATTGGAACGGAAGCTGGACAGCGGACAAGAGGAGAAATATATTGGCCAGATGGAGCAGTGTATCAACGGCGCGTATCATCTGCTGGAGGAAGCCGCTGTGGGGGCCGCGAAGCTTTACTTTACGGAGACACTCACCGGCCATCCGTCGTGCAGCCAGTTTTTGGTGGAACACCCCCAGGAGATGTTTTCCCGGCAGAGTAAAGAACTGCTGTTGAGCCGCCGGGAAGAAGAGTTGAGGAGGAAGCTCAAGGAAACAAGGGTATTGTAGTACAGTACCCTTGTTTGAATGGGAACGCTATTTCTCAAGATCCTTTGAGATTGTAACTTTTTCCGGTACTGCTTCAAAATCAAAAATATCCCGGTAAGAATTCCACTGGCTGGCATTCTCAGCCAGGGACGGAATCAGGCCGGTACATTCAGTGCAGGCATTGGTGGTGAGATAATTGTCATAAAATACATGATAAGGGTTATCATTGTTTTCCATAACGCGCGGCTCCTTTCGTATTCTGGGTTTTTAGCGGGGGAATCGAAAGCGCCAATTCATATGCGCTCTCACCATAGTATATGGAGTGCCAGATAAAGTATACGGTAATGTAATAACTATTTTTGAGAGTTACAGCGTTGTTGTCCAAACTACAGGGAGGAATATCAGGGAAACAGAAAGAATAGCAGAAATACTTGAAAAAGAATTTGGATACATAGATTGAATATAGCAGCTATTTTTTAGAATCACCAGACCCTATGAAAATTTATCGGGTCTGGTGATTTTATCTGCCAGCATAATAGACAATTGTTTGGAAAGTTTCTGTGCCAACAGCCGGTGGCCGTGGGGGGTGAGATGAATACCGTCTGTGGTGACAGCATCATACCCCAGCCTCTTGGCCTCTTGGTTCAGCAGATTATGCATAGGAAGAAACTCACAGCCGAAAATATCTGCCAGTTCCCGGATATGTCCCGAAAGAGTTTTCACATAGGGAATCCAGTTGATAAATTCCTCGGGATGAGGAAAGATAAAAGGCTCCACCAGAAGGATACCGGCATTGGTATGGGCAGTGATTTGAGATAACAGTTCGGTGTATTCTTTTACATAAGCTGCCATCATCTCAGTCTGCTGTGGGGGAGTCCGGTCCGTATTCATGATCAGGCCGATGTTGTTAATCCCCACCTGTATAGTGACAAAATCCGGGTGGAGATTGATGCAGTCCCGGTCCACATTCTGGAGAATCCTGGCAATGGTGAAGCCGTCAATGCCTTTATTTAAAATCTGAAAATCCGGCAGCAGGGGAGGCAACATGGAAACATAGCCTTCCCCCAGGCTGTCGGAACAAAACAGGCGGTCAGCCGCCGTAATACTGCCGCCCAGACATATTAATCGTTTCATAAGGCATTAATTGATAGCAATATATTTTGGCTTTTCTTCGATTGCTTTCGGTTTTTCTTTTGGAATACTAAGCTGTAGGATACCGTTGTTGAAGCCAGCCTGAATATCCTCCTGCGTAATATTTTCACCCACATAGAAGCTCCGTTTGCAGGTTCCGGTGAAACGTTCCCTTCTCAGATAATTTCCCTTGGTGTCTGTATCTTCCTTTTTATCATTCCTTGTGGCAGTTACAGTCAGATAACCATCGTTAAGCTCGGCGCGGATATCTTCTTTCTGAAAACCGGGCAGCTCCACATCCAGGATATATTGATTCCCTGATTCGCGGATATCCGTCTTCATTAGAGAAGAATCACTTCTGCTGAACGTGTTGGAAAAGAAAGGGTCTCTGAATAATTCATCAAATAGTCCGTAGTTTTTATTTGTTAACATCATAAGTTGTACCTCCTTAGAATATGTGGTTGTCTTTGTTATAGGTGTACTATAGCACACATTATTAGCACTGTCAAGAGATGAGTGCTAAAATATTTTTGCAATTTCTGCAAACCCTTTATTTATGCGGGTTTGCAGACTTTTTAATTTATAAAATATCGTGATTTTTGCGGTTTGACACCAATTTGACACCAATTTTTAATTTTTTGGTGTCAGAGGTTGACTGTCATCCTGTCCAGTTTTTCTATCTCTTTTTCCACCCGGGACATATCTGTGATGTGGTTATACACCTGCATGGTCATCTCTATATCAGAATGTCCCATGATATACTGCAAGACTTTTATATCCATGCCGCTCTCAGCCATCCGGGTACAAGCGGTGTGGCGGGTGACGTGGGCTGAGAATCTTGGGAGCAGTTCCGCCTTCCGGTGTTGCCCTTTGGCCCTTTGTAGTTCGGCTTTATTATATGCATCCACGATATTGTAGAGTATGCTGTTGACTGCATTCGGCATCAATGGCCGTCCAGTCTTGGCTGTGAAGATAAAGCCGGTGTAGCCTTCCACATCAACGTCCCTGCTCTTTCCTTGTAAAAAATCCAGCTCACGTTGCGCTTTAAATGCCCGGCACACTTCCCGCGTCATAGGCAGTTCCCGTATACCAGAGACAGTTTTAGGTGATGAGATATGGAAAGCACAGCCATTCCCGTCGTTTTTATAGATGAGCTGATGGTCTATGCTGATTGTCCTTTTTTTCATATCCACATCGTCCCAGGTCAGCCCTATCAGTTCCCCGCACCGCACACCTGTGCCAAACATGATAATGAGCATCGGATAGTAGACTTTATAAACTTTATGGCTCTGCACAAATCTCAATAGGTCATTCTGCTGGGAGGGGGTCAGGGCTTCCCTTTTTTCTGCCGGACGTCCATAGTCCCCCAACGTTCCTTTGGATGGGTTTTTGCGGATGATATCATCGTCCACAGCCATCTCTAAAGCTGGAAATATGAGGTTATGTATCAGCTTTATCGTGCTATGGGAATATCCTGCATTTGAGAGCCTTGCATAAAAAGCCTTTATGACTGAGGGACGGAGATGCACCACTTTTATGTCCCCAAGTTCATCTTTTACCCGGTTCTTCCAGGTGCGCATATAATTTGTCCTTGTGGAATCGGCAAGTTCACGGGTGGACATATATCCTTCGAACAGGGTATTGAGCGTCATTTTTTTGACCGCGCCGTCTGTCAGGATATCATCGTCTAAGTCTTTTTCCAAATCCTTTTCTTTTTTTCGGAGTTCCTGCAGGGTGTTGGCGTAGAGAGAGTTCCGTTTACCTGTCCGTATATCGGTATATCTGAAACTGTAGCGTCCATCTTTACGCTCGCTCTCACCGTCCCTAAGCTTCCTGCCTTTGCTGTCTTTTCGGCTCTTTGCCATGGATATCTTCTCCTTTCGGTCTTTTCTCTGTGTCCCCATGGCATACTGCGTCTATGAATACAATATAACACAAATATGCCGGAATGGGAAGACAAAAGTTAAAATTTTTATTGTGAAATTGAATATATATATTGCTCCACCTTTTTTACGGAATATAATACACGGCGGCCTATCTCGATACGGGCTCCAGCATCTTCACCTATTTTCCGTGCGGTTGCATGGCCGCATGACAGCATGGCCGCCAGCTTTTCAATATCAACTGTTATCTGTTTTTCCGCTTCCCTTGCTTTTGTCTTGTTCATCTGATACATAGACTTGACAATTCGTGCTTTATCACCTGACAATCCTTACTACGCTTGATGTAATACATATGATACGGTACAATACAGTACAAGACCGTACAGTGCAAAACGATACTTTACTTTGCGTGTATTGTCAGGTCATCTCCTTTCTCCGCTTTTAGCGGCTTTCTTCTTGGTCTTCTTCTTGGCTTTCTTTCTTTGCTCTTTCTACCATCTCCCGGAATCTCTCAATCCCCTTTTTCCGCTGGGGGCATCTGCCATGTACGGCGCTTTTTTCATCATCGAGAGGATAGCCCATCCGGGTAAACTCCCTCCGGAAATGGTCAAGAGGGAGGCGTCTGCCAATAATTTTCCCCGTGGCATCGTCCACCAGGTCGTAGATTTCATGATAGCCTGGCTTCCGGTTGGCCTTATAGCCCTGCCAGATGTTCTCCAAATGGCAGTTAAAATCATTCTTCAATATGCGTTTGATGCGCTGGTGTGTATAGTCCTCAGATACAGGATGGATTTTGAATTCTGTTACCGTCCCGGATGCGTGTATAGTCCGTGCATTCTACGCTGTCCCATACACATGCCAGGCCCTCCATGGCTTCCATGGGGGACTGCTGGCGGGGTTCATCCGCCAGTTCCTTTAAGGTCTGTAATAGTTTTTTGTTCTCTTTTTCTTTCATACGATCTCCTTATGATCACCGAATGCTGTACCATTAATTTTCTATCTTAAAAAGTCCAGACGTATGGACTTTTTTATGAACCTTTATACTCCCGTTTGTCCACAATGGATTCAAATCCTTTTTCATCAAACATTTTAAATGTTTTCTGGTAACTCAGTTCACTGCCGGACAGGATTTCCATTGCCTTTTCTATACGGACTGTTTTCTTCAAGGGTTTTTTGATATTCTTTGAATGCCTCAAAATATTAAATCCTGCCGGATATAGATGGAGGCGGGCTCCTTTTACAACTCTTTTCTTTCCGCTGGAAGCTCCTGTCTCTTTTAGGCTGTCTGGAAAATATCCCGCAATCTCATCTGGTATATCAAGGTCTGTTAAATAGCATTGGAGATAAGAGGCAATGCTGTCCCCGCTTTTTAGGGATTTTATCTTTGTAAATCCATGCCCCCACATTTTTGAAAATCCGGCATTATCCAGATAAGGGGCTTTTTCTTCCCATATAAAAAGAACATGAAGGTGCCATGCGCCTCTTTTCTGTGGTTCAGCTACACATATGTACTCCGGCTTTTTAATACCGCATTCTTTCAAATGATACGAGAACTTCTGGTTGAATTTTCTGAAATCATCATACAGCTTTTTCGGATCAGTCATATTTTCTTTATAAGTCAGGGTCACCCAGCGTACATTTTTGACATCCGTTATATTGGTCTGTATCAGCTGGCGGATATGGCGCATGGTCTTGCGTAATGAATTCTCAGCTTCGCCTCTGGTGGCCGCTCTCTTATCTTCATATCTTTTTACTTCACCTGTTGATACCTCAACATATTCTTCATTAGATATTTTTAACGTCCGGGCCTGGTGGTTATAGCTGGACATATATTGAAGTTCTGTTATATCCCCCATAAAAGTTAATGTCACCAGGGACTGCGGCGGAATCTCGAACTTCCCATTCTGTATATTTTCAAATTTCATAATAGATTTCCACGTTTCTGCATCCTGGCAGGTCTGCCGCTTTTTTTCTGATAATCTGGAACTACTATCAAGTCAAAGGCCGTGTGTCTGCCCCATCCCCTCCGGGTCTGGGGCATCCCCACAGCCGGGTTCCCCTGCTGTTTACCAGATGCCGTTTAAATGGTCTTTCACCCCGCTGATCAATCTATCTATATTAGTAATATGGGGGATGAGTATATTACGCGGACTGTACCCATCCGCCCAGACAATTCCCTGGGAAGTCCCATAGTCCATGTCTGGCCTTTCAATCCCCGGAAAATTCATCCTCCAGTCCTCCGGTGTACTGCGTCCCATATGCTGTATGATCATAAAATTTTCCCTGGCGCCCCCAGGAAACAGGGAAGAATCAGCCCGCTGGGAGCATATCCAAGTCCCAAACCCTTTCTGTACCCCTCTGCCGAGCATCAAAAAGGTCTGGACAATCGTCTTTATCCGTTCACCTGACTTTTTATCAAGAAAAGAAACCAGTGCTGCATATTCATCAATCACGAGGATATTCTGCCTTTCTTGTACGTATTCATGCCTTCGTGCTTTTTGGAACTCTTCATAATAATCTTCCAGCGCTTTTACTACATCATCACCGCTTTTATAGTTCCTGCATCCCTGCAGTTCCTTAAAATCCCCTTTGAAATCATAAAAAAACAGGATGCAGGGTTCCAGGTGATACATGGAATACAGTAAGGATATCGTCTTGCCAGAACCTGAAGAACCAGACAGGCGTATTGAACACAATGTATGCTGGTCGTACACAATGGGTTCTTTAAACCCTTCCTTTTCCCACGTATCACGGTCATATCCTAATTTCATTTGACACCCCCTCAACAATAATACGGAATCTGGCATCAGGATTTTTCTTTTTAGCCGCAAGACATGCTTCCTTTATATCATTCCGTCTTTCCATTATTTCATCATACGTGCTGAAACACTCGCTGAACACATCAATGGAATCAAATCCCCGTTCAACTGGCATATCATTTTCTAGTAATGACCCGGACTTGTTCAACAGGGGGCTTTCCTTTTGTTTCTTTAACTGCTTCATTTCCCGCACAGTCATCTCTGGCGAAAAATCCCTATGGGATTTCTCATCAACTGTCAGCAGTATCTGCAGTTTGGATATGGTATATCCTGCATATTTGGGCTTTAACCCTTCTGCTATACCATCCTGTGAGAGCTTGCCAAATTGTTCACAGACCCGTATGAACATATTACAGGTACTCCGCGAAATATCAAACCTTTCCTTCGCAAAGTCATAGATATTTTTAAATCCATCTATCCGGTACAGCTTTTTCTTATAAAGCAGATAGATATCGGAAGCCATATCCAGCCAGTTTTTTTCCATACCCGCATAAGTTTTTTCCAGGCTTTTCAATTTTAGTGCATATAATTTCCTGTCTTCCATAGAAAATCCTGGGCATTCTATCTCCTTTTTCCAGACATCTGTATTGTTGTTTTCAGCTTTCATAGCATCTCCCCAATTTCCCCTCCCTTTCACGGGAGGGGACTGAATCATAATGTTTCTTCTAATTTCCCAGAAATGTTCTCCTGTTCCTGCAGGCCTTTTATATGTACAGCCCCTTCTTTGGACAAGGCAATGAGGGCGATCAGCCTATCGTTTTCCAAATTCCTTTCCACATCAGGAAAATAAACGGTGTCCTCCCCCCAGTAGCCAGGGGGGACATTCAGCAGATCATCCGTGTGTGCAAGCGCGTTTATCAGCCGCAACTGCAGGCTTTTGGACAAGTCAGCATAGGACAGATTGTCTTTTTTCCGCTCCTGAACCTGGATTCTTATGTGCATAATCCCAAAGTTGTCAATGGCAAAAATACCCGGTAAAATGCGGTAGATGCCAAAATATTTTTTCAAAAAACGAAACAGCTCCCTATAACACGGTGCCGTGGCATCTGTGTTCATCTGGATGATAAAACGTTTAGATTCAACCTTCTGCCAGAGTCCCATTAAATAAACCCAAGCGCTCCTTAAAGCATACATCCCTTCGCGGATGACAGAAAACAGATATCCTCCGCCGAGTATACACCAATCCCGGTATCTCAGTGTCCAAGACCTGTACTGCTCCCGCATCTCTGCGGACGCTGTGCGTATCCTAGCTAAATCTTCCGGCCCAGGTTTTTCCCGCTCCAAAAAATTATTAAGACGCAGACGTACTATAAGGCGATAGTATATATTCGAGCCGTGATATAATAATATGGCCAGGGCATCAGAAGATATCAGCCACCCGGTCATCAAAAATAAGACGGCCAGGGGAAAAATTGCCAGCAAAATGATGCATACTAAAATTGCAATCAGTTTCTTTAACATATTCTATTCCTCAATTTCATAATCTGCGTAAATTTTGACAGACAATTCATCCCTATAGATGCTTATTTTTATGTCCTCCACCTGGAAAACATCGTGAATTGCAATTTTATCGCCAAAAGAAAACTTTTGAGCAAATATTTCCTGTCTTTTTTCAGAATACGGCAGGAGAACCTGTACATCACCGCATTCGGTTGCTAATTTGAGCACAACATTTTCCTTCTTGCCTGTGGCTTTTCCATCAAGGAATTCTGCTTTCTCTGTGACTGACAAGAAAATTCCCACATACAATTTACTCACAAAAATACTTTTCATATTTGAGACCTCCTTTCTATACAAGGGTTCTTCGCGCACGGCCGTTGCCCTTCCCGCCCGTCATGGTATCAATACCATCTAACTAAATGGTAGAACAAACCATTTATGTTGTTATTATAATCGCACAAAACGGTAAAAAAACCCACACAGGAACTGGGAGGGATGCCCTACGGTTTTCATAGGGTATCATGTACACGCTGGGCAAAATAAATGCTTAATTCGCTACATTCCTTTGGTGACAGACTTTTGCTTTCCTCTTTTATATGGGAGACGATAACTTCACAAGGAGCATCCGAGCCGTCATCGGGTTTGATCGACCCATCCAATAGATCATATATTGATATCTGTAAAATATTTGTGATTTCAAATAAACGGACTATACTTTCGAGCCCTTTCCCGTTTGACTCCATCTGCTGATAAGTATGTTCATGCATAGCCAATCCATCTGCCATTTTACACTGGGTCATGCCTGCCTTTCCACGGTATTTCTTCATATTCCCTGTGATCGTCGTGATCAGATTATTTGTATTGTACATGGTACATTTCCTTGTACCGGCGCCAGTATCTTCTCCTTTACGATAATTTTATAAAAAGTACCTTTTACAAAAATAAATTTTAGATAATAAACTAATGAAAGTGAAGGACTTTGACACCTCAACTTTGCACCAGGGACAAAAAAAATGTCCTGGGGATAATGAAATTGTATAGTATTGACACAAAATTGTATGGTATTGACAATCCGCCATAGCATTAGATACAGGAGATAGTTTGAAGGGAAGATACAATAACATGAATAGTCTGTCTATTTCGCAGAGAAAATTAGATACCAAAAAGGCACTATGACGGGAGGATAGCTCTGCAAAGGTTCTTTGAAGTAAAAATGGGATTGCTAAAAAAGCAGCATTTCGATTTAAAAACTTAATAATTGGGATAGTTGCCGCAATTACGGTTGGGGTATATAGTATATAGTGAAAATACAAACAAAAGAAAGGGGAAAGGAGTAAAGTATTTTGAAAACAGAATTTAAAAAGCTTGCAGCATCCGCAGTTTTAGGATTATCTGTCATTATTTCATCTGGCGGTCTGTCAGTCATGAATCCTTTGACCGTGCAGGCGGCGGTATCAAAGCCGAAAATCAATCTAACAAAAAAGAGGACTATCACCGTAGGACGTGGGAGCCAATTAGAGCTGTATAAGAATGTCATTAAGTCGGTAAAGAGAGGGTCATACTCAGTAAAGTCCGTAAAAGTTAAGGCTGTTAAGGCTAAAAACGGCAAAAAAATTTCTATTAAAAACAGTTCTGCTTTGGCGGCAGGGAAAATCCCAGCTAAGACTTTGAAGTTCCCGGCAACGGCTGGTACTTATAAGTTAAAGGTAACGGCTAAGGACACAAAGGGTAATGCGTCAAATTCGACTGTAAGCTTTAAGGTCGGCAAAAAGCTGTCATCTTATGTAACTGGGTTAAAGACTTACAAGGTTAAGAAGGGTAGCAAGGTAAACTTCATGAACGGCGTTGCCTTCAACAATACTTATGTGAAGTCCATTAAGGTTGATTCCTCGAGAGTAGACCTGAGTTCCGTTGGTACTTATAAGGTATACTATACAATCGTTGGTAAGGCAGGCGACAAGCTGAAAGTTAGTAAAAACGTTACTGTATACGAAGAGAAGAAACCAGCGTCGCCAGACACAACCACACCCAGCAATCCAACCACACCTAGCAACCCAACAGAAGCTCCTTCATCCAACCCAGCAGCTCATGTTAAAGGCATCGCTGATAGGGTAGTGGTAGCTAGATCTAGAAACCTTAACCTTCTTGATGGGGTTACTTGGGATGAAACCATTAAATCTGTTAAGATCACAAATCTCAATGATATTTATGATCCTACTAACTTTGATCTTCCTTGGTTTGGCAATAATGAACTGGGTGTTGATAATTGGGTTGGATACTTCTATCACCATACTAAGTTAACATACACTATCACACCTAAGGTTGGTTCACCAGTCAATGTATCTAAGATGATGTACGTTGTAGACCTTCCGACAGCTAAGGACCTTGCTCAGTATGTTCCGGTTTACACGTCTAATAATGGGTTAGTTGTAGCAAACTCAAATTCATATCATACATGCGATATTAAGGTGTCCGGAACTAAGATTATTGTTCCTTTCCATGGATTAGAGGTGTGCTATAATTGCAATGAGGAGTTTAAGTCAGAGGATTTCGATAGAATAGATGAACACGTAATGAATTCATATATGGCTTCTAAAGGGCAAGGACCAGAGGGTGCCATTCCAGGGTGCAATAATACTTGGATCACTGAAGTTGAAGCTTTCACAATCAACAGATAATCATCAATAGGTAGAAGTATCATAGTCAATATGATCTGTTAAGAGCGAATATTCCGGTATTCGCTCTTTCTGTATGTATAGAGTCTTTCGCTAAACCGTTTATCAAAAAACAAAGTCCAAGAGTAGTATTGATTCTTTCATAAATTATGTAAACTATATTGTACGTTACTTTACATTACAGCTTTTATAAGCTAAATCAATAAGGCGGACAATAGCTGAGAAAACTCTAATTAAAATAGGAACTAAAAACAAAAGACAACATTTTGGCTAAACATTAGTCGTTTCCTTCTCAAAGGATTAGGGGGCTACACCCCCTTAAACCCCTGTCTATCGCCTTCCAGGCCAAAATCTTACGCTTTTGACCTTCCAGTTGATTAAATTTCCCGAATGCGCAAAGTATCTTAAATTAATTACTAAGACTATTTTGGTGTTTGACCTAAAATCTCATAAATTAATTATAGAAACTCAATACAGTGTCGTAGCGTGAAGTCTCATAAATTAAATAACGAGACTATATGCAACTTTATGATGCTATTATAAATTAATTAATGATACTAAAGTATCATCCTAAAGTTTCTCGATAGCATATTAAGTAAATTCCACTTTGAAGAAGGAAGGGGTGAGATTTAGTTTGGAAATTAATGTCTCAAAATGACGTTCCAGAAATTTTCCATAGTATATTGCAGTCAAAGATTACATATGCTATAATGTCGATAGACAAAAAGCAGTAATAAGTCCATGAGGACAAAGAAACGAATCCCCGAACCGTAGTGGCGTACAGTCCGGGGATTCTTCTTTTCTTTTATAGTGGCAAGGCACCCACTAGGCTATTTGTTGTCCTTATGGTCACTATCTAGCCATTTGATGATGTAGTGACAGGCTACACCAGCCGCAACAGCGACTAAAAAGCAGTAATAACTTCCATGACGACACCTCCTCCCGTTGCCAGGTATCGGTTGGACAACACAAAAATTATAACATATCACTTTATATT